>NZ_JBSGTX010000039.1:0-79863 GCF_053607625.1 Streptomyces sp. NPDC055103 | reverse complement strand
CCACAGATCTTCGTCCTCGTAGTAGGTCCGGAACCAGGTCGTCATGCCGCAATCCTGACCCACGACCTTGACCAAAGAGATAGGGGCACCCCCCCGGCTGTCCGGGAGGAACGTCGCACCATAGGCAGGCGGGCTTCAGCGCTGTCAAGGGCGTCCCAGCAGGTGGGAGCCTCAGCAGCCCACAGGGGGAGGGGAGTTGGGAGGGGCGGGTGAAGAAGGGGCGGGGCCGGTGCCGTGCCCCCGCGCCGGCCACGGATCTGACCGAACGCGCACCCCGGGCGGACGCGCCGCCCCGGCCGCGGTCGCGTCCCTGCCGGAACCGGTCGCGGCCACCCGGGCGGTCGCTCCGGCGGTGTCAGGAGTGGTACGGGGTGTTCGCCGCCGCCCAGTCGGCCAGCGCCCGCGCGCACTCGGCGACCGACTCGCGCCAGGTACGGGCGGCGCCGTCCCCCGCCTCGTCGCTCACGTGCTTCACCATCCGCAGCGGGACCCCGGCGAGCCGCGCGGCCGAGGCCAGCGCGTATCCCTCCATGTCGACGAGGGCCGCCCGCTCCGCGAGCCGGGCGCGGGACGCCTCGTCCGCGATGAACGCGTCCCCGGTGGCCAGGACCACGTCACCGCCGTCGGGCAGGGTCAGCGGCTCGCCGTACGTCTCACCCGTCAGCGTCGCGAGGAACGCGCCGTCCAAGTCGTGCTGGAGGATGGTGCCGACGACATGCGTCCCGATGAAGCCCGGGCGCAGTGCCCCGGCGGTCCCGAGGTTCACGATCCCGGACGGCAGCGGGCCCCGGCCGAGTACGGTCGCCAGGGCGGTCGCCGCGTTCACCTTGCCCATGCCGGTGAGCAGCACCGGCAGATCCGTGTCGAGGAACTGCGCCTCCTCCTTCACGGCGACGACGTACAGGGGACGGCCGGCGACGATCTCTCCCAAGAGTTCCATGGAGGTCACGCTAATCGGCGACCACGCCGCCGCAAAACCGACCCCGCACGACCCCCTGAGGGCGTGCCCCGCTGGTCAGACCGGCAGCAGGCGGCCGATCAGGGCTCCGAGCCGGCGTGCGTTGCGGCACGGGTGCATGTCCACGAGCTCGGCGTAGGCCGGGGCCTCGGAGTCAGGTTCAGCGGCCCTGGCAGCCGGTTCCCCAGCCGTCCCAGCCGGTTCCCCAGCCGTCCCAGCCGGTTCCGCGGCCGTCCCGGTCTGCTCCCCAGTCGTCCCGGCCGGTTCCGCAGGTGTCCCGGCCGGGCCCGCCGGGCTCACACCGCGTCCAGGTCGAGCTTGGCCGCCGCCTTCACGATGTCCTCCTGGTGCTTGAGGAGGACCCCGAGGCTGTCCCGTACGACCCGCTCGTCCAGCCGGTCCGCGCCGAGCGCCAGCAGGGTCCGTGCCCAGTCGATCGTCTCGGACACCGACGGGACCTTGCGCAGGTCCATGGCGCGCAGCGCCCCCACGACCCGGACGACGGAGGCGGCGAGCGCGGCGTCGAGCCCGGGCACCTTACGGGTGACGATCCGGCGCTCCAGCTCCTCCTCGGGGAAGCCGATGTGCAGGAAGTGGCAGCGCCGCCGGAGCACCTCGGACAGCTCGCGGCTCGCGTTCGACGTGAGGACGACGAAGGGCCGCCGGGTCGCCGCGATCGTGCCGAGCTCGGGGACGGTCACCTGGAACTCGCTGAGCACCTCCAGGAGCAGGCCCTCCACCTCGACGTCGGCCTTGTCGGTCTCGTCGATCAGGAGGACGGTCGGCTCCTCGGACCGGATCGCGGTGAGCAGCGGCCGGGGGAGCAGGAACTCCTCGGAGAAGATGTCCGCCCGCGTCTCGTCCCAGGACTCGCCGCGGCCGGCCGTGATCCGCAGCAGCTGCTTGGCGTGGTTCCACTCGTACAGCGCGCGGGACTCGTCGACGCCCTCGTAGCACTGGAGCCTGACGAGCCGGGCGCCCGTCACCTCGGTGACGGCCTTGGCCAGCTCCGTCTTGCCGACGCCGGCGGGCCCCTCGACGAGGAGGGGCTTGCCGAGTCGGTCGGCGAGGAAGACGGTCGTGGCGACGGCCTGCGACGCGAGGTAGCCGGTCGTCGCGAGCCGCTCGACGACATGGTGTGCGGCGCGCATGTCCCCGGCGCTGTACGAAGCGGTGGGTCCCGGCCCCGTGCACACCCTCACCGCCGCTCTCGCCGTCGGCGACGACGAGAAGCCGCTCGGCTCGGTCACCGCCACCCGGATCGACGGCGTCGCCTTCACCGCCCACGAGGCCGCCACCTTCCACCACGCCGCCCGGCTCGCCGCGCGGCACATCGGTCACGCGCGCCGCCTCGCCGTCACCGAGGACACCGCGCTGCACCTCCAGCGCGCCCTCGTCGCCGAGCCGGGCCGGCCGCACCCCAACCTGGAGATCGCGGGCGGTTACCTCCCCGCCGGGGCCCGCACCCTCGTCGGCGGTGACTGGTTCGAGACGGTACGGCTCCACTTCGGCCGCACGCTTCTCGTCGTCGGCGACGTGATGGGGCACGGCCTGGACGCCGCCGTCGACATGAACGCCTACCGCACGGTGCTCCGCGAGGTCGCCGCCACGGACCTGCCGCCGCACCGGGTCCTGCGCCACCTCGACTCCGTGGTCGCCGAGGACGACGCCCGCCGCCCCGCCACCTGCCTGCTCGTCCGGGTCGACCCGGCGCGCGGCACCGCGACCTTCGCCAGCGCGGGCCACCTGCCGCCCGCCGTGTTCGCCGCGGACGGCTCGGCCGAGCTGGTCGACGTCCCGGTCGGCCCGCCGCTGGGCACCGGCGTCGGCGGCTACGAACCCACCACGCGCCCGCTCACGCCCGCCGAGACGCTGCTGCTCTTCACCGATGGCCTCGTCGAGCGCCGGGGCGAGGACATCGACGTCTCGCTGGACCGCCTCGCCTCGCTCCGGCTGCCGCCCGGCCCGGGCCCCCACCAGGTCGTCCACGAGGTGCTCCGCCGGCTCGGCGCCCACCGGGCCGAGGACGACGTGGCCGTTCTCGCGGCCCGCGTCCGCGCCCGCCAGACGGAGTGACCCCGCGCCACTCACGGCCCACCGGACCCGTGACACACGGTCACCTCGGCGAGTACGTGACCTGTTTCACGCCCGCGCGGGATTCTTTCGGCAGGACGCTTGTGCCCGGACCCGTGGCCCGGCACGCTCCTCGGTATGAACACGGCCAGGCATGCCAGTGAACGTCTGATGAGCTGGCCCTCGCTGACCCCCGGCCGCACCCACTGCGGTGCCGAGCTCGGACTGGGCACCGCGACACAGGAGATCGTGCACTTCCACGGGGAGCACGAGGCCGACGTCCACCTCACCAGGGCCATGGTCGCGAAGCTGCGCCCGGCCCTTCTCGGGTCGAGCGCGGTCCGCCTGCGCGCCGGATCCGGGTGGGTGACGGTCCGTCTGGACATGGGCTCGGACATCGACCTGCTCGCCACGCTCGTGAGCGCGGCCCTCCAGGCCAACGGCGTTCCGGACGTCGCCCCGGACGGCTGCACCCGCACCCTCCCGGTCCCCGGCACCCGCTGAGCCCCCCTACTCCTACGCGGGCATCGGGAACAGCATGCAGGTGCTGGTCGCGTGCGCGAGGAGACGGTCCTCCGCGTCGTACAGGCCCGCTTCCGCCAGCGCGGTCCTGCGCCCCCGCGACAGCACGGTCCCGATCGCCCGTACCTTGCCCGTCTCCATCGTGATGGGCCGCAGGAAGCGGGTCGAGAGGTCGAGCGAGGTGTACGCCGTGCCCTGGGGGAGCGTGGAGTGCACCGCGCAGCCGGCGGCCGAGTCGAGCAGGGTCGCGTACACCCCGCCGTGCACGCTCCCGATCGGGTTGTAGTGCTCCTCGCCCGGCTCGAAGGTGAACACGGCCCGGCCGTCCTCGACCTCTTCAAGGCCGAAACCGAGCAGCGCGGCGATCGGGGGCCCGGGCAGCCGCCCGGCCACCATCTCGCGCAGGAAGTCGAGTCCCGCCATTGTCCCCGCGGCCCGGGCGGTGGCCCCCGCGTCCTGCCACTCGACCGTCCGTGACCGCATCGTCACCACTCCGCTCCGCTAGGACCCGCTGACTCTGTACAGCGAAGCTAGCTGTCGCGTCAGCTGACTGTCAACGACGAAGCCAGGTGGCTACAGTGTGACGATGAAGTGGCTGGAGACGGACACCGAGAACTGCTCTGTCCGCCGCACCCTGGATCTCGTCGGCGAGAAGTGGAGCCTGCTCATCCTGCGGGACGCCTTCAACGGAGTCCGCCGCTACGACGAGTTCCGGCGCCACCTCGGCCTCTCCGAGGCCGTCCTCGCCGACCGCCTCCGCAAGCTCGTCGCGGCCGGCGTCCTGCGCGCCGAGCCCTACCGCGAGCCCGGCGCCCGCACCCGGTACGAGTACCGGCTCACCCCCAAGGGCGTCGACCTCTGGCCCGTACTCCTCGCCCTGAAGCAGTGGGGGGACGCGTACGCGGGAGATCCCGAGGGCCCCGTGCTCGACATCCGGCACACCGACTGCGGAGCGCCCGTGCGCGTGGTCGTCCAGTGCGAGGGCGAGGAACACGCCACCCTCGCCGTCCGGGACGTCACCGTCCGCCCCGGTCCCGGTGCCCGCCCCCTCACCCACTGAAGCACCGCGTCCGCCCCGGGCCCGAGGCACCCGTTCGGCCGCACATCGGTGGTGTCCCGGCCCGCGGGCGGGTACCCCACGAACCATGCCCCCCACTCCCGGCCCGCCGGACGACGGTTCCCCCACCGAGCACGGTCACTGGTTCCACCGCCTCCACACCCGGCTCCTCGCCTCATCGGTCGGTCTCGCCTGGAACCGCGGCCGCGCCATGGAGCTCATGCACCGCGCCATGGGCTTCGCGGCGCTCAGCCTGCTGACCCTCGTCCCGCTCCTCATCGTCGTCGCGGCGGCCGACCTCGCCAGCGGCCAGGGCTTCGCCCGCTGGCTCGTGCAGGGGCTCGGCGTCTCCGAGGTCTCGGAGGAGGAGGTCGAGCGGCTCTTCGGCCAGCCGGGGCAGGCCCTCCAGCGCACCACCGCCTTCGGCCTCGCCGCCCTGGCCGCGTTCGGCGTCACCTTCGGATCTGCCGTCCAGACCGGGTACGAGCGGGCCTGGGATCTCCCCACCGCCCGCTGGCACACCATGTGGCGGCACGTCGTCTGGCTCGCCGTCCTCGTCGCGGCCCTCCTCCTCTTCGTCGCCACGCCCGCCCCCGAGGAGTCCCCGGCCTCGACCACCGTCGCCGTCGCCGTCGCCGACCTCGTCGGCACCTTCCTCTTCTTCTGGTGGTCGCAGCGGTTCCTCCTCTGCGGCCGCATCCGCTGGCGTGCCCTCGTGCCCGGCGCCGCCCTCACCGCGCTCGGACTGCTCGGACTGCGGATCTTCTCCCAGCTGGTCTTCTCCCCGCTGATCGCCTCCAACGCGGTCACGTACGGCCAGTTCGGCACCGTCCTCGTCCTCCAGTCCTGGCTCGTCGGCGTCGGCTTCGTCGTGTACGGAGGCGCCCTCGCCGGGCGCCTCGTCCACGAGCACCTCGTCCGCCGCCGCCTCCGCCGCGACCTCACCGGCCGCGCGTGACCGCGCCGGTGCGCCGCTACTGGTCCCTGCGGCGCACCGCGAGCACCGTCACCACGGCCGCGCCCAGGGCCCACAGCGCGTACACCAGCCAGGCGGCGCCGGTCGTCCACGGGTACAGGACCTCGCCGAACCCCGCCGGCACCTGCCGCCGCCACGCGTGCAGCGGCGTCGCGTGGGCCAGCACCGCCGTGAGGTGGCGCCGGTCGGAGAGCACCGACGGCAGCAGCAGGAGCAGCACCACCGAACCGACGATCGAGATCGCGCTCTGCCGCAGCAGCGCGCCGAGCGCCATCCCGACCAGCGCGCAGACCGGCGCGAGCAGCGCGGACGCGACGACGATCCGCAGCGCCCCCGGATGGGTGAGGGGCAGTCCGGCGCCCCGTACGTCCAGGATCGCCTGCGTCGACCAGAACGAACCGACCGCGACCACCGCCCCGAAGAGGGTCTGCACGGCGGCGACGACCAGCACCTTCGCCGACATCACCGAGCTCCGCGCCGGCACCGCCGCGAACGTCGTCCGCATCATCCCGCTGCCGCACTCACCGACCACCGCCACCGCCCCTATGGCGGCGGTGCAGAGGATCAGCACCATCTGCGCGTTCCCCGTGAACGCGTCCCACAGCGCCATGTCGTGCCGCAGGAAGGCGGCCTGGCTCTCCGCGTCGTACTGGAACCAGTAGCGGTAGTGGTCCCAGGCGGTTCCGGCGTTGAAGGCGACCACGGCCAGCGCGCTCAGGAGCAGCGACCAGCCCGTCGACCGCAGGGACCACAGCTTCAGCCACTCCGACGCCACCAGGTCACGGAAACGGGCACGAGGCTCCACCACGGCGGCCACACGAAGATCGAGCACAGTCATCGGGCGTCTCCCGCGAGGTATTCGACACTGTCGGCGGTCAGTTCCATGAAGGCCTCCTCCAAGGAGGCGGTACGGGTGGTCAGCTGACCCAACACCACCCGGTGGTCCAGCGCGAGCTCCCCGATCCGCGTGGCCGGGAGCCCCGTCACCGACAGCAGCCCGGCCTCGTCCCGGACCTCCGCGCCCTCCGCGAGCAGCAGCGTCGTCAGGCGCGCCCGGTCGGGCGTCCCGACGGTGACGCTCAGCCGGGCCCCGCGCGCCGCGAACGCCGACAGGCTCTGCGCGGCGATCAGCTCGCCCCGGCCGATGACGACGAGTTCGTCCGCCGTGTGCTCCATCTCGGTCATCAGATGGCTGGAGACGAAGACCGTGCGGCCCTCCGCCGCGAGCCGCCGGAACAGCCCGCGCACCCACTTCATGCCCTCCGGGTCGAGCCCGTTGAGCGGCTCGTCGAACAGCAGCACCGGCGGATCGCCGAGCAGCGCGCCCGCGATCCCGAGCCGCTGCCGCATCCCGAGCGAGTACCCGCCGATCCGGCGCCGCGCGGCCTCCGCCAGCCCGACCTCCTCCAGGACCTCGCCGACCCGGGAGAGCGGAACGCGGTTGCTCCGCGCGAGGACCGCCAGATGCGCCCGGGCGGTCCGCCCGCCGTGCACGTCCCCGGCGTCGAGCAGCGCGCCGACGTGCCGGAGCCCACGCGGCCGGTCCGTGAAGGGCCGCCCGTCGATGGTCACCGAGCCGCTCGTCGGCGTGTGCAACCCCAGGACCATGCGCAGAGTCGTGCTCTTCCCCGACCCGTTGGGCCCGAGGAATCCGGTCACGAGTCCCGGCCGGACCGTGAAGGTGAGCGCGTCGACGGCCGTCGTGGAGCCGTAGCGTTTGGTGAGTTCCCTGACTTCGATCATGTCCACCACGGTGCCGTCCGGGACCCTCCCCGGGCATCGGACCAGCAGGGACAATGGACGGCCGGTGCTGTCACCCGTGGTCGTACACCCCCGGTCCGATGCCCCGGCCGGGGGCGGGCCTTTACGATCACCGCATGTCCGCCACCCCGTCAGCACCGTTCTTCAAGAGGGTCACGCCCGGCGGGTGGGCCGCCGTCGCCTGGGGCGCGGGCATGGTCTTCACCGCCCTCCTCCGGATCCGCGTGCCAGGCCAGGAGGGGCCGGACGTCCTGCCCGGCTTCGTCATCCTGCGCTGGGACGGCCTCCTCATGCTGACCGTCGGCACTCTCCTCACCCTGCGCGGCGGCTCCCTCCTCGCCCGGCGTCCGACCGCCGCCCTCAACTACCTCCTCGTCGCCCCGGTCATCGCCTCCACCCCCCTCGGCGTCACCGCCATCCCGTTCGCCCAGTACCTCGCGGTCGACGTCGCCCTCTACGCCATCGCCGCCGCCCGGCCCCGCCGCGAGGCCTGGCGGGCACTCCTCCTCGCCCTCGGCCTGCTCGTCGTGTACCTGGCGGTCCGGCTGCTCGCCGGCTGGAGCGCCGGCACCACGAGCGGGCTGGCGGTGGCCCTGACCGCTCTCGTCGCCTGGCTCCTCGGCCGCTCGGAAGGGCAGGCCAGGGAGTACGCCGAACGGAGCCGCGACCAAGCCGCCGAACAGGCCGTCACCGCCGAGCGCCTCCGCATCGCCCGCGAGATGCACGACACGGTCGCCCACAGCATCGGCATCGTCGCCCTCCAGGCGGGCGCGGCACGCCGTGTCATCGACACACAGCCCGAGGGGGCCCGGCAGGCCCTCGCGGAGATCGAGACGGCGAGCCGCGAGACCCTGGCGGGCCTGCGCCGCATGCTCGGCGCGCTGCGTACGGCGGGCGAGACCGCCGCGCCCGACCCCGACGGCAGCGGCCTCCCCGAGATGCCCGGCCTCTCCGCGCTCGAACGGCTCGCCGAGGTCACCGGCACCGCCGGAGTCCGCGTCGCCGTCCACAGGGTCGGCGCGCCGCGACCCCTGCCTCCGGAGATCGACCTCTCCGCCTTCCGTCTCGTCCAGGAGTCCGTCACCAACGTCGTGCGCCACTCCGGCGCTGACGCCTGCACGGTGACCGTCGACCACCGGGACCCCGAGGCCGTCGCCGTCACGGTCGAGGACCGCGGCCCGGCTCCCGGCAGGGAGCGCGCACGCCCCGGCGGAGGCTCCGGCTTCGGCCTCGCGGGCATGCGCGAGCGCGTCGCTCTGCTGCACGGGGAGTTCACCGCCGGCCCCCGCCCCGACGGCGGCTTCCGCGTCACCGCCCGTCTTCCCCTGCCCACAGGAGCCACCACCCCATGACCGAGCCCACCGCCGAGCAGCCCGGCGTCGTCCGTGTGCTTCTCGCCGACGACCAGCCCCTCGTGCGTACCGCGCTCCGGATGGTCATGGCGGACACCTCCGACCTCGTCGTGGTCGGCGAGGCCGCGAACGGCGCCGAGGCCGTCCGCCTCGTCGAGGAGACCGGCGCCGACGTCGTCGTGATGGACCTGCGGATGCCCGGAACCGACGGCATCGAGGCGACCCGCCTCGTCACCTCGGGCCCCACCGGCGCCCGGGTCGTCGTCCTCACGACCTTCGACGACGACGACCACGTGTACGGGGCGCTCCACGCGGGGGCTTCCGGCTTCCTCGTCAAGGACATGGCCCTGGACGAGATCCTCGCCGCCGTCCGGGTCGTGGCCTCCGGCGACGCCCTCATCGCGCCCGGCGTCACCCGGCGTCTCATCAAGGAGTTCGCCGACCGCCCGCACCGGTCGTCCGCCACGCCCCGCCGCGGCACGGACGGCATCACCGATCGCGAACGCGAAGTGCTCACGCTCGTCGGCCGCGGCCTCTCGAACACCGAGATCGCCGCCGAGCTGCACATCAGCATCGCCACCGCGAAGACGTACGTCACGCGTCTGCTCGCCAAACTCGCCGCCCGCGACCGCGTGCAGCTGGTCATCATCGCGTACGAGGCGGGTCTGGTCTCCGTGGCCTGACCCGGCCGCCGTCGTGGGCGGTGATCACACGTTCCGGTGATCTCCCCGCCACGGGTGGGGCGGCGGCCTCCGGGCCGCTTGGATGGGGGAGTCCCATCGGCCCGTCGAAAGAGAGCCGCCCATGGCGAACATCTGGCTGCCGCCCGTCGAGTACGTCGCGACCCTGCCGAGAGCGACGGCGTACGCCTGCCTGTACTTCACCGACACGGGCGGCCGCCCGTTCCAGCTCCGCGCCACCTACCGCACCGAGCTGTGGCAGTGGCCGGGCGGGAACATGGACCCGGGGGAGACCCCCTGGGAGACGGCCGTGCGCGAGTGCCACGAGGAGACCGGTCTCGTCTTCACCGGGGAGCCCCGCCTCCTCGGCACCCACTTCCTGGGCGACCGGGGCGAGGAGTGGCCGGCCAACCACATCGGCTTCATCTTCGACGGCGGCGAGCTGACGGACGAGCAGATCGCCGCCGTCGTCCTCGACCCGGACGAGCACAGCGAGTACAGCGTGCGCAGCCTTGAGGAGTGGGAGCGCGAGATGAAGCCCGTCGAGTTCACCCGCCTCGCCGAGATCGACCAGGCGCGCAGGACGGGATCGACCGTGTACGTGGAGACCGGCGCCGCCGCGGACTGAACAGGCCGGGCACCGGGTGGGGCCGTCCGTCCGGGCGGCCCCACGCCGTGCGGCCCGTCCGCCGTGACGTGTCTCAGGCCCGGCAGCCGACCGGGTGGGCGACGTCGACGACGAGGCGCTCCGGGGAGTGCAGCGTGAACGTCTTGAAGGCGGGCTTGGTGTCGAACGCGGCTCCGATCGTGACCACACCCTCGAAGTCGCCGGTCAGGGCGAGCCCCTTGAGCGCGGGCAGATAGACCTTCAGGAGGCGGGGCCCCTGGTAGACGTTCCCTCCGCTGTCGTCGTGGGCGGCGGCGGGGGAGAGGCTGATCTCCAGGAAGTACCTCCCGTCGAGGGGGACCTTCTGGCCCGAGCCGTCGTAGTGCAGCGCGGTCGTCTGCCGGACGGTGACCGGGGGCACGGCACCGCGTATGTCGATGACGATCCGGTCGAAGCCGGTGTGTCCGCCCCAACGGGCGTTGACGACCTGGGCGGTAACGGGTGCCGCCGAGTTGCGGGACGGGGCGTCGGAAGCGCCTGCGGGGATCGTGGCGCCGATCCCGGCGGTGAGGAGGATCCCCGCGGCGACGGCCGCGAGAGTGTGACGGTGATGCATGACGTCCCCCAATTTCTCCAGCTCCGGGGACAGTGGGGTCACTGGTAGAGACATCCACCACAAGCGTACGGTTCTACCCGATATGCGATAGAAGTGCGTTATGTGCTGGAGTGCGACGGCCGACCTCTGGGCGGGCCTCGGGATCGGCGCCGTCGGTCTGGCCTCGATCGCCTCCGTACGCCGCGCCGGGGACGTCCCCCTCGCCGCCCTGCCCCTGCTCCTGGGCGCCCATCAGGTCGTGGAGGCCGCCGTCTGGCGCTCCGGCGGGGGAACGGGCGCGGCCACCCTCGCCTGGGCCGTGATCGCCCTGCCCCTGCTGCCCGTCTGGATCCCGGCCGGCGTCCTGACCGCCGGGCGCCCCGCCGACCGGCGGCGTCTGCTCGCGCCGCTCGCGGCGGGCCTCGCGACCAGCGCCGTCCTCGCGTACCACCTCGCCACCGGTCCGGTCGGCGCCGAGATCCGCGGACACACCCTCGGCTACGTCGTCGACCTGCCGCACCCCGCCCCGGTCCTCGCCGGCTACCTCCTCGCCACGGTCGGCGCGCTGCTCCTCGCCCGCGACCGGCTCCTGCGCCTGCTCGGGCTCCTGACCGGAGCCGGAGCGGTCGTCTGTGCGCTGCTGTGGAGCGCGGAGTTCCTCTCCACATGGTGCGCGCTCGCCGCCGTCGCCTCCCTGGTGCTCCTGGCCTGGGCGCGCGGTCGCCGGATCCGAAGTCGGCCGTAACCCCTCGGCGCCTCAGTAGTTGACCAGGGCATGAAGAAGCGCAGCATGCTCGCCATCGCCTCCCTCGCCGCAGGCGTCGTCACCGCCCTCGTCACCCCGCCGCCGCAGGCCAGCGCCGCGGAGAGCCCCCTCGGCGGCGCCACCGGGCTCCTCCAGGAGGACCAGGGCGCCGAGACCGTCGAGACCGTCCAGGGCGCCGGGTCCGCCCTCCAGGCGCCGCAGACCGGCGGACTGCTCTGACGTCTCGCCCGGACCGCGGCGACCGGTGCCCCGCGCCCCCAGGGGAGGCGCGGGGCACCGGCGCGCCGTGACACGGGAGGAGGTAGCCCGTGCGCGCGCCGTGCGCGACTAATGACAGGATGTCCCCATGAGCGACAACGTTTACTTCGACATCACCATCAACGACGAGCCCGCCGGGCGCATCGTCTTCCAGCTCTTCGACGACGTCGTCCCGAAGACCGCGCAGAACTTCCGCGAGCTGTGCACCGGCCAGAACGGCTTCGGCTACGCCGGCTCCGGGTTCCACCGCGTCATCCCGAACTTCATGCTCCAGGGCGGTGACTTCACCAACCACAACGGCACCGGCGGCAAGAGCATCTACGGCGAGAAGTTCGCGGACGAGAACTTCCAGCTGAAGCACGACCGCCCGTTCCTGCTCTCGATGGCCAACGCCGGCCGGAACACCAACGGCTCGCAGTTCTTCATCACCACGATCGTCACCGACTGGCTCGACGGCAAGCACGTCGTCTTCGGCGAGGTCCTCGAGGGCCAGGACCTGGTCAAGAAGATCGAGGGCCTCGGCTCCCAGTCCGGCAAGACCAGCGCCAGCATCAAGATCGCCGACTCCGGCGTCGTCAAGGCCTGAACGGGCTCTTGACCAGAGGCCGGATCAGCAGCACTGGGATCAGAAGCACTGATCGGTAGCCTCCGCGGAGTACGAGCAGAGGGCCCCGCGGCCCCTCGCTCGCCCCGCACGGCGGGGCAGGGGAGCACCGTCCACAGGACGCACGGCTCCCCGCCCCGGCCGACGCGGCCCCCCGGCCCCGGGTCGCGGCACACCTCAGGCGAAGGCGGACGCGTTCCGCTCCGCCCACGCCGAGAACGGCCGCGGCGCACGTCCCAGGACCCGTTCCACGTCCGGACTCACCCGCTGCTCCTCCGCGCTGGGCGCGCCCATCACCGACAACATCCCGTCGACGGCCTCCTCCGGCAGGAACCGCACCAGGTGCGACCGCGCCTCGGCGGCGCTCTGCGCCTCGAACTCCACCGGTTCGCCCACGGCCTCGGCGAGGGCCCGCACCTGCTCGCGCGGCGACACCGCGAAGGGGCCCGTCAGGACGTACGTACGCCCCGCGTGCACCGGATCGCGCAGCGCGGCCGCGGCGACCTCCGCGATGTCGGCCGGGTTCACCACCGGCAGTGCCACATCGGCGAACGGGGACGCGACCGCCCGTGCGGTGCGCACCTGTTCGGCCCAGAGGTAGGCGTTGGAGGCGAAGCCGCCGGGCCGCAGCACCGTTCACTCCAGACCCGACTCCCGCACGGCCTCCTCGAAGGCACGCAGGAAGGCGTGCGACGCGGAGTCGTGCCGCGTCCCCACGAGCTGGGACGACTGGAGGACGATCCGTCGCACCCCGGAGGCCACCACCGCCGCGACGACCTCGCGCGGCCGCAGGGTGTCCCCGAGGCCCGCCACCAGCAGATAGACGGCCTCCGCGCCCTCGAACAGATCCTTGAGGCCGTCCACGTCCTCCAGGTCACCCCGCCGGTGGGCCACGCCGGCGGGCAGCCCCTCGGCCGGGCGGCGGCTCACCGCCGTGACCTGCTCACCGGCCGCGGCCAGGGCCTCCACCAGCGGTCGTCCGACGTTTCCGGTCGCTCCGGTCACCAGGATCACAGCAGTTCCCCTCCAGGGTTCGCGGCGGGTGCGTTGGCGCCCCGCCGTCCTTGTGACCTCATCCTGGAAGGGAAACTGGCCATCTCCTGGCCAGTTTCACGAAGGGATCCGAAGGAATTCTCAGGAGACCGATCGTCCCGGTCCGGCTCCCTGTCCAGCCCGAGTCCGGCTCTTCGTCCGGCTCTTCGTCCGGCTCTTCGTCCGGATCCTCAGCTCCCTTCGCCGTAGCGACGCTCGAACTTCGCGATCCGGCCCTCGGAGTCCACGGTCCGCGCCGTTCCGGTGTAGAAGGGGTGGCTCTCGGAGGAGATCTCCACGTCGATCACCGGGTACGTGTTGCCGTCGTCCCATTCGATCGTCCGCTCGCTGGTCGCGGTGGACCGGGTGAGAAAGGCATACCCGGCCGTCCGGTCCCGGAAGACCACGGGTCCGTACTCGGGATGCTTGTCCTGCTGCACGTGTCCTCCTCGGGCTTCCGCCCTGACTCGTTCGCCCCGACGTGATCGGCTCGGCTCGTCCGGCCTGATCCGGCACGGCACTCCCAGCCTCCCCGTGCGCGTCGCGACCGACCAGCGCCACGGGCCCGACCGGGTGAAGACGGCTCTCAGTCAGCGGGCCGCCGGCCAGCGGGCCGTGAGCAGCAGTGCGATGTCGTCCGGTCGGGCCGTGGCCTGCCGGGCCTCCCTGATCAGCCGGTCAGCCGCCTCCGGGAGCGCCATCGAACCCGTCGCGGCGAGCGCCCGCCGCAGGCGCTCGATCCCCTCGTCGATGTCCGTGCCGGGCCGCTCGACCAGCCCGTCCGTGAACAGCGCGAGGACGGATCCGGGCGCGAGCCGCAGCCGCGTCACGGGGTACGACACACGGCTGTCCACCCCCAGCACCACTCCGCCCGCCAGCTCCACCAACTCCGCGTTCCCGTCCGGGCGCAGCAGCAGCGGCTGCGGATGTCCGGCCCGTACCGCCCGCATCTCGCCCGTCCCCGGGTGGAGCAGCACGTAGCAGCAGCTCGCGAACTGTCCGGGATCCAGGTCGATGAGGAGCCGGTTCGTGCCCCGCATGACGTCCTGCGGCCGGTGGCCGCCCAGCGCGAACGCCCGTACCGCGCTGCGCAGCTGCCCCATCGTGGCCGCGGCCGCCACCCCGTGCCCCTGGACGTCGCCGATCACGAGCGCCAGCCGGTCGTGGCCTGCCTCGATCACGTCGTACCAGTCACCGCCCACGTCCATGCCCTCGGTGCCCGGCAGATAGCGGCCGACCGTCTCCACCCCGGCCCGGACCGGCAGCCTGTGCGGCAGCAGCGCGTTCTGGAGTCCCCGCGCGACCGCAGACTCCGTGTCGTACCGCTGTGCCCGGGACAGGGCCTGCGCGATCAGTCCCGCGAGGGCGGTGAGCACGGTCCGTTCCTCCGGGGTGAACGTCCGCGGGCGCTCGAAGCCGAGGATGCAGGAGCCCACCGGCCGCCCCGAGGCGATCAGCGGCAGGAAGGCCCGCGCGCCTGTGTGGGTGTCGAGTGGGAGACCCGGGTACGCCACCCTCAACTGGTCCATCGACTCGAAGAAGAGCGGCCGGCCCGTCGTCAGCGTCTCCACCCCCGGCAGCCGGGAGTCCAGCGTGACCCCGTCGAAGGGTTCGAGGAAGCCCGCGGGGAAACCCGTCTCCCAGGCGAGGTACAGGCGCCGGTCGCTCAGCAGGTAGATCGCCAGCTGCCGTCCGCCGAAGGCAGGCAGCAGCTCCTCCGTCACCACAGCCGACACCTGGCGGGCCGTCACGGCCTCCGAGAGGGCGATCGCCAGGGCCACCGGCCGGTACAGCGCGGCCGCCCGGTCACCATGGGCCCCGAGACCGTCGTCCATCGCCGGGTGCGGACGGTCGGGGTGGTCGGGGTGGTCGGGGTGGTCCGGACGGTCCGGACGGTCCGGTGGGCGTAGGCGGTCCGGGCTCCGCGCACCGTCCGGGCGGTCAGGAACTCCGTCGGGGCCCGTGAGGTCGTCCTCCGGAATGAGCACCATGGTCACGCCGTCCCGTCCCGGGTGCAGCGAGACCGTCAGCCACCGGCCCCGCTCGGGACGGGCCAGGAAGCGCACGGGTTCGTCGGAGAGCAGCGCGGCCCGGAGCTGCTCCTCGTGGTGGGGAAGCCCGAACCACGGCAGGGCCTCCCACAGGGGCCGACCCGCGAGCGCCCCGCGCGGCCGGCCGAGCAGCCGCTCCGTACGCTCGTTGAGATACGTGATCCGGCCCAGCCGGTCGATGGCCAGGATCGCCCGCGGCAGCCGGTCCGTGGCGTCCGAGCCGACCAGCCCCGTCCCCAGGTCGACGAGCGTGCCCGTGAGCCGCCCGCCGGTGCCGGGCGGGCCTCCGGTCTCCTCCGGCGCGGGCTGCCGTGCCCTGGCCGACACCTCCAGGAGGTGCAGCCCGCCGTCCGGGCCCTTCAGCCGGATCCTGCGCACCGCGGGCCGTCCGTCCTCGTCCGACGCCCGCATCGCCACCGCCCACAGCGCGTACGCGTCCTCCGGGTCCAGCAGGGAGGTGAGCACCTCGATCGAGCGGGGCGAGGTCACCCCGGCGCCGAGGATCTCCCGCAGCCCGCCGTCCATCGTCACCGTGCCCGTGTCCAGGTCCCAGTCGAAGGAACCGAAGCGCACGGGCGGCGCGGAACCGGAGGACAGCTGCACGCACACCGGGTCACCCGTCCAGGAGGCCGCGGTCCCGTGCTCGGTCAACGCAGTCAGTGTCTCGCCGAGACGGAGGGCGTCGCCGGTCATCCGCCCACGGTCGCGCGCGCTCACGCCCTCGCCCGGCGTCGGCGCCCGCAGCACGACGAGCACCCCGTACCGCTCGCGGCCCGCGACCACGGGCGCGTACAGCGAGGAGAAGGGGAACGGCAGGCCCGCCACCAGCTGGGGGAACCGGCGCATCGCGTCGTCGACGTCGGCCAGATGCACGGCCTGTCCCGAGCGGTGGACCTCCGCCACCGGGAACGGCCGGTTCGCGTGCATCCGCCACCACGGCCGGAACAGCTGCCCCGGAAGCCCCACGAGGACCGCGAGCCGGAGCAGGCCCGGTGTCTCCGACCGCAGGTACACCCCGCCCGCGTACCCGCCGACCGCCTCGACCGTCCGGAGCGCCGCCTCCGCGAGCGCCCGCGTCAGTGCGCCGGAAGCGGGCCCGTCGGCAGCACCGTTCCCGGACGGACGCCCGGTACCGCCCGCCGGGCCGGGGCTGGACGCGCCGTGCGAGGTCACACAGCCAGGATGCGCCCGGGGCGAAAGCCCCCGCATCCCGGGCCCGGCGCGCGAGGCGCCCCGCGCACCCCGTGCACGCCCTGCCTTGTTGACCGCGCGCGCCCGCGCCGTCACACTCGGTCGTCGACCACCAGCGGCGGCGCCGACACACGGCGCCACCACCTCGCTGCCAGGAGGCACGATGACGGGCCGGGTTCTTCCGTACGACGTTCAAGGCGAAGGCCCCGGCCGGGCCCTCGTGCTCCACAACTGGTTCGGCGACCGCACCAGCTTCGCCCCCCTGCGCGCCCACCTCGACGACGCCGTCGGCACGTACGCCTTCGTCGACTGCCGCGGCTACGGCGAGGCCCGCGAGATCGAGGGCGACTACACGATGGAGGAGGTCGCCGCCGACGCCCTCGCCGTCGCCGACGACCTCGGCTGGGACGAGTTCTCCGTCATCGGGCACTCGATGGGCGGCAAGGCGGCCCAGCTGATGCTCCTCGACGCGCCCGACCGCGTCCGCTCCCTCATCGGCATCTCGCCGGTCTCCGCCGCGGGATTCCCGCTCGACGGGGAGACCTGGGAGCTCTTCGCCGGGGCCGCCGACTCCCCGGCGAACCGGCGCGCGATCATCGACACCACCACGGGCGGCCGGTACGGCGAGGACTGGCTGGGCGCCCTCGTCGACCGCTCCGTCAGCCGCTCCTCGGCGCCGGCCTTCCGCGCCTACCTGGACTCCTGGTCCGGTCCCGACTTCCACGAGCGCGTCCGCGACAACCCCACGCCCGTCCTCCTCGTCGTCGGCGCCCATGACCCGGCGCTCGGCACGGAGACGATGGAGGCGACCTGGCTGCGCTGGTACCCCAACGCGCGCCTCGAAGTGCTCAAGGACGCGGGCCACTACGCCCCCGAGGAGACCCCGCAGGCCCTCGCCGAGGCCATCGAGGCCTTCCTCGCCGCCTGACGGGACCTCCGGGGTGTGACACGGAGGTCCGAAGGTCGTCGGGACCGACGACTTTCGAGGACAGCGGCGGACCCGCCCCGCGCCGGATCATCGTGCTCACACCCCCACGGGACGGTCACCGACGACCGTCCAGGACCGGCAGGAGCACCACCGATGGGACTCGCACAGTCACAGCACCGCTTCCTGGTGCGGCAGAAGGTCACCCTGATGGCCAACCGCTACCTGGTGCACACCATGGGCCCGGACGGCGAGGAGGCCGAGCTGGTCGCCTTCGCCCACCAGAAGCGGATGGCCCTCAAGGAGCACGTGACCTTCTACACCGACGAGTCCCGGCGGCAGGTGCTCTTCACCTTCAGAGCCCGGCAGGTCATCGACCTCGGTGCGACCTACGATGTCCACGGCGCCTCCGGCACGCGGCTGGGCGGCTTCCGCAAGGACTTCGGCGCGTCCCTGCTGCGCGGCACCTGGCATCTGAACCGGGACGGGGAGACGCGGGAGACCACGGGGCAGGAGCGGAACCGAACGGTGGGCGTCCTCCGGTGGGCCTGGGAGTTCCTCCCCTTCACGGAACTCCTCCCCTTCGTCGTGCCGTACCACTTCGACTTCTCCGAGGCCGGACGGCCTGTCATGTCCGTCGAGAAGCGCTTCGGCGTGCGCGACCGGTACGTCGTGGACATAGCCGACGCGGAGCTGGACCGGCGGCTCGCGATAGCCCAGGCCGTCACCCTGGACGCCTTGCAGTCCCGCTGACCTGTCCCGCCGGGTCGGGCCGTCTACCCTGGAGACACGGGCAGGGGACGGGGCACACGGTTCCTCCCCGCGCCCCGGCCGCGTGCGGAAGGGCGGCGGACCATGGACTTCAGCGATCGCACCGACGCGGGCCGGCAGCTGGCCGCCCGTCTCGACCACCTCAAGTACCAGGACGTCGTGGTTCTCGGCCTTCCGCGCGGCGGCGTACCGGTGGCCGCGGAGGTCGCCGACGCGCTCGACGCGCCCCTCGACATCTGTCTCGTACGGAAGCTGGGGGTGCCGTGGCAGCCGGAGCTCGCGATGGGCGCGCTCGGGGAGGGCGGTGTACGGGTCCTCAACGAGCAGGTGCTGCGGGAGACCGGTGTGGGCGAGCGGGAGCTCGCGGCCGTGGAGGAGCGCGAGCACATCGAGCTGGAGCAGCGGACCCACCGCTACCGGGGCGCCCGCCCGCCCGTGCCCCTCGAAGGGAGGACGGTCGTCGTCGTCGACGACGGGCTCGCCACGGGCGCCACGGCGCTGGCCGCCTGCCGGGTGGTCCGTGCCCGGGGTGCCGCGCGGATCGTCCTGGCGGTGCCGGTCGCCCCACGCGGCTGGACCGCCCGTCTCGGGGGCGAGGCCGACGAGACCGTCAGCGTCCGCGAGCCCGACTTCTTCTACGCGATCGGTCAGTTCTACCGGGACTTCACGCAGACGTCCGACGCGGAGGTGCTCGACTGCCTCGACCGCAGCCGGGCTGTGCGCGGGCCCGTCGTGCGGGACGAGGACGTCAGGATCCCGGCGACCGGCGCCACCCTCGCCGGACGGCTCGCTGTGCCCGACGGCGCGACCGGCATCGTCCTGTTCGCCCACGGCAGCGGCAGCAGCCGGCACAGTCCGCGCAACCGCGCGGTCGCCTCGGCCCTGAACCGGGCCGGGCTCGGGACGCTGCTGTTCGACCTGCTGACCGAGACCGAGGCGGCCGACCGGGCCCATGTCTTCGACACCCCGCTGCTCGCCGGCCGGCTGGTGAGCGCCACGGACTGGCTGGCCGGGCGGCCCGGGGGCGACGACCTGCCGCTCGGCTACTTCGGGGCGAGCACGGGCGCGGCCGCCGCGCTGTGGGCGGCGGCCGACGCCGGTTCCGGTGTCGCCGCAGTCGTGTCACGCGGTGGCAGACCGGATCTGGCGGGCGAGCACCTGGCCCGGGTGCGCGCCCCGACCCTCCTCGTGGTGGGCGGCCGGGACGAGCTGGTCCTGGACCTCAACAAGCGGGCCCAGGCGCTGCTGCGCTGCGAGAACCGGCTGACGGTCGTGCCGGGCGCCACCCACCTCTTCGAGGAGCCGGGGGCCCTGGAGGAGGTGGCGGAGCTCGCCAGGGACTGGTTCGACGAGCACTTCAGGGGTCAGTAGGCGCCGTTGACGTTGTCGATGGAGCCGTAGCGGTCGGCCGCGTAGTTGCAGGCAGCCGTGATGTTGGCGACCGGGTCGAACAGGTCCGTGGACGTGCCCGGCACGTGGTAGGCGTCGAAGGTCGGCTGGATCACCTGGAGCAGGCCCTTCGAGGGGGTGCCGGCCGCGGCGTTGGAGTCCCAGAGGTTGATGGCCTGGGGGTTGCCGGAGGACTCGCGCATTACGTTGCGGAGGATTCCGTCGTACGAGCCGGGGATGCCGCGCTGGGCCATGATGGCCAGCGACTGCCGGATCCAGCCGTCGAGGTTGTCGGCGTACTGGGCGGCGGCCGGGGCGGCCTGGACGGCGGGCGCGGCGGCGGGCGCCGCCTGCGCTGCGGAGGCGCCCGAAGCGGCGGCCGGGGCCGCGGCACGGCGCTCGGAGCGGCTCGCCCGGTCCGTCGTGGCGGTGCTCTTCTTCGGCGCGGCGGCCTGAGCGGGGGCGGCCTTCGCGGAATCCCGACGAATCGTCAGTTCGAGACCGGGGTGAATGAGTGACGGATTGTCACCCACGGCGGACTTGTTGGCCCGGTAAATCGACTTCCAGCCGCCCTGAATTCCCTTCTTCTGGGCGATCAGGGAAAGCGAGTCACCGCTCACGACGGTGTACGTACGCGCGGCGGCGGCAGCGGCGGTGGGGGCGGACGGCGCGGCGGTCGCGGTCGCGTGCTGTGCGGCGACGGGCTGCGCGGCGGTCTTCGGCGCGGACGAGATCGTCTCGGCGCCGGCGGTGGCGGGGACGATCAGCGGCAGGGCCAGGGCTGCCCCGCCCGTGCCGGCGAGTGCGAGGCCACGGGTGACCGTGCGGCGTCGGGGGCGGCGGTGCTTACCGTGTGCAGGCATGACGGTTTCCTCTCCGGCGCCTGCGGGGTGAGCTGTCGGGTTCGGACGGGAGATGTCCGGCCGCGCACACGCGGCTGCACCCCGAGCCGTTCCGGATTCCGGACCGGCGAATTCGTGGGTCCCCCGCTCCTGCCGTCGGGTGAAAGGGAGGTGTTTCGGGCGGCGGCAGGATTAGGCGTTCCGCTCGAATGGGGGTGACCGTAGGCCAGTAATGCGACGGATAACAAGGGGAGTGAATCGCTGGGGCGGGGTAAAGGATCTCTGTATTCGGCTAATTCAAGATCGACCGCGCTCGGGCATCGCCGAACTTCCGTGCACCGCACGGCTTGCGGAAGTGCCGGGACGTGGTGATCTCCGGGAAAAGTGAACCGCGTCACCCGGCGAGTAATGTCCGAATATGCGATGTAATTCCGATGGTGAATGAATGGGTGGAAATTTACCGCCATGGGGTGTTCGGTCGTGTCGAGGGTCGTGGGGCTGGCTCGCGCTAAGCGGTACCACTGTGTCCGTGGCGACAAAAGTCGCAAACAAGACATTCTTCTTGAAAGATGGAGGTACCCGACCCAGGAGCCACCCGGATGCCGACCACCGTCTCCCCGCTCAGCCCGGACACCCTCGACCGCGAGGCGGCCGCTCTCTTCGAGAGCGCCACCTGGCAGCGGATCGTCACGGACTGGACCCCCGCCCCGCCGACCCTCGCCCCACCGGTCCCGGTCCGGCCGACCCTCGCCCCACAGGTCCCGGTCCGGCCGGCCCCCGCCGGACCGGACCCCGCGCCGCAGCGACAGCCCGAGCGCGCTGACTGGCGGGCCCTCCTGACCGTGCCCGTGGACCAGCTCGTGACCGAGGCGCTCGACGCGCTCCCGCCGCCGGCCCCGGCCGAGCGCACGCTTCCCGGCCGGATCGGAGCCGTACTCCCGGACCGTCTGCACGCCTGGCGCCGGATCGGCCGTCCCGAGCTGCGCCCCTCGGTCCACCTCGGCTACGCGCGGCTGGTGCTCACGGAGTGGGGCTGGCAGAACGCCCCGTACAAACTGCGCGACGCGCGGGGAGCGCGCTGCGTCTGCGGCGCCCTCCTCGCGGCCCACCGCCTCGGCTACGGCGGCGCGGACACCATGAACGAGGCGGCCGCCTGGATCATGACCGAGCTCCGGTCGCGAGGATGGCGCGAACTGATCGGCCCGTGGAACCGGGCTCCCGGCCGCACGGCGGCCGAGGCGGTGGGCCTCCTCGACGCGACGATCCGCCGCGCCGCGCACGCCGGCCGGTGACCCGCCGGGCCGGTGACACCGTCGGCCGGTGACCCGCCGGCACCGGCCGACGTGCAAGGGGTCAGCCGGTGACGCTCGGGGACCCGGTCTCGATGTGGCCGGTGTACCGGCGCGACCAGGTCCCGTCGATGTCGGCGAGGATCGTGAAGTCGTACCAGCCGCCGTTGTAGGCCACCGCGTTGAAGAACTCCTCACGGCTGGAGTTCGCCGGGACCGTGTACGTCCACGGGCCGTCCGTGCGGTAGGCGTTCGAGCGGATCGTGAAGGTCACCGGGCCCGCCGAGGTGTTGGTCATCCGGAACCACAGCGCCGTCCGGCCCGTGCCCGCCTCGGGCGCGTACCGGGCCGCGACCTCCACGGCCTTGCCCGCCTTGGACGCGTCGCCGATGAAGCGCCGCAGGAAGCGGTTGGGGCCCATCATCGAGATGTCGTACTTCCCGGATCCCGACCCGAGCCCGATGTTGAAGTAGTCGGAGGCGGTGGCGCCCGGGTCGACCGTGTACTGCCAGGCCGCCGTGTCGCGGTGCTGGTGCGGGTGGATCGAGAAGTGCGCCGCCTGCCTGGCCTCCGGCCCCTGGTTCGTCATCGAGAACCAGGCCAGGATCTTGCCGGCCGCCCCGAACTCGAACCGGTCGAGGTTGCCGTTCACCTGGTACGGCAGGGCGCGCGCCGGGCGGGTGCCGGACTCCTGCGCCGGCTGGGCGTTGTTCTGGGGCGCGGGGTTCGGCAGCGGGCCGCAGGTGGCCTGCCCGATGACCTTCGCCGTGGACGGGAGGCCCGCGGGCACTCCGTACACCGGGTGGGCGAAGTCGAAGACGCTCGTCAGATCGCCCGTCACCCGGCGCCGCCAGGCGCTGATGTTCGGGCAGGCGGCCGGAGTGCCGAGGGCCGCCGTCCAGGTCTCCATGAAGCGGAGCACCGAGGTGTGGTCGAAGACCTCGGAGCTCACCCAGCCACCCCGGGTCCACGGGGACATGACGATCATGGGCACGCGGAAGCCCAGGCCGATCGGCGCGCCGTCGAGGTACTCGCCCGGCGTCCCCGGCGGGGCGACCGGCGGCGGCACGTGGTCGAAGAAGCCGTCGTTCTCGTCGTAGTTGAGGAACAGGACCGTCGAGTCGAAGACCTCGGCGTCGGCGGACAGCGCGCGGTAGACGAGGTCGACGAAGTGCGCCCCGTCGGCGGGCGGCGCGTACGGGTGCTCGGAGAACGCCTCGCTCGCCACCACCCACGACACCTGCGGCAGCGTGCCCGCCACCACGTCGGCGCGGATGGCCGCGGCGATGTCGTCCGGAGTCGAACCGGTGACCTTGGGGACCGAGCCCATGCCCCGGTCGTACAGCGGGTCGCCGGGGCGCGCGTCGGTGAACTTCTTGAAGTACGCCAGGCCGTTGTCGCCGTAGTTGTCCTGCGCGTTCTGGTAGACCTTCCAGCTCACCCCGGCGCGCTGGAGCGCCTCGGCGTACGTCTCCCAGGTCAGCCCCGATTCGTCGCCGCCGTCCTTGCTGGAGCCGTCGATCTTCCCGCTCCACAGGAACGTCCGGTTCGGGCCGGTGGCGCTGAGCGCCGAGCAGAAGTACGCGTCGCAGACCGTGTAGTGGTCGGCGAGGGCGTGATGGAAGGGGATGTCCTCGCGGTCGAGGTGGCCGAGCGTCCGGGTGTTGCCCACGCCCGTGACCCAGTTGTCCATACGGCCCTTGTTCCAGGCGGCGTGCTGCGAGGTCCAGCTGTGCGGCAGGTCGCCGTTGCACTGCGCGAGGGTCTCGCCGTCGACGCCGCCGGCGGGTGGGGTGTCGCTGAGTTTCCACGGGTACTGGCGTCCGCCCCAGTTGGGCTGGTTGAACACGCCCCAGCCGCCGGGCAGGTTCCCCGCGGCTCGGTCGCCGAAGCCCCGGACCCCGCGCAGCGTGCCGAAGTAGTGGTCGAAGCTGCGGTTCTCCTGCATGAGGATCACCACGTGCCGGACGTCGGTGAGCGTGCCGGTCGCGGTACGCGCTGCGGCCGACGCCGGGACGGTCGGCAGCGCCGCCCCGGCGACGAGCCCCGCGCCGATCCCGACGAATCCCCTGCGGCTGATGGGAAGCATGCCCCGCCTCTCCTGTCACGGTGTGCCCGGGCGGCACGTCGGGAGCCATGATGGGGGAGGGATGTCCAAAGGTATACGCCCGTGCAGTAATTCCTGGGTGAACAGCCAGGAGACAGGGGAAACCGGCGTGAGGATTGGTCCGACCTCATACCAATAAGAGGTGAGGTCGGCCGAGCTTCCGGCGAGCGCGCGTGTGCCGCGGGTGCGGGCGAGCCGTCAGACGGTGAGGACCTTCACCCCGGCCTCGGTGAGTTGCGCCGTGGCCTCCGCGGAGATGCCCGTGTCGGTGACGAGGAGGTCGATCCGGTCCAGGCCGCAGATGCGGGCGAACGCCCGGCGGCCCATCTTGGAGGAGTCGGTCACGACGACGACCCGGCTCGACCGCTCGGCGAAGAGCCGGCTGATGCTCGCCTCGTCCTCCTGATGGGCCATCACGCCCAGCTCCGGGTCGACTCCGTCGACCCCGAGGATCACCACGTCGAGCACGACCTCGTTGAGGACGCCGACGGTCAGCGGGCCGACCAGCTCGTACGTCTGCGGGCGCGCCACCCCGCCGGTCGTGACGATCTTGATCTGCGGGCGCACCGCGAGCTCGCCCGCGATGTTGAGCGCGTTCGTGACCACGGTCAGCGTGGGCCCGGCCGCGACCGCCCCGGGGGTATCCGCCCGGCCGCCGGCGAATCGCAGTGCGAGCGCCCGCGCGACCTCCGTCGTCGTGGTGCCCCCGTTGAGCCCGACGACCTCCCCGGGCGCGACCAGATCGGCCGTCGCCGCGGCGATCCGCTGCTTCTCGGAGGCGTGCCGTGCCGACTTGTAACGGAGCGGCAGCTCGTACGACACGCCGTGCGCGACTGCCCCGCCCCGCGTCCGTACGAGCAGCTGCTGCTCGGCGAGTTCGTCGAGGTCCCGGCGGATCGTGGCGGCGGAGACCGCCAGCGCGGTCGCCGCCTCCTCCACCTCGACCTTCCCCGAGGCCGCGAGGAGCTCCAGGAGTGTGTTCCACCGCTCGTGCTTGGACATGGGTCCATCCCCTCCCGTTCGTGCGCGCGTCCGATTCTAGCCGCCGACGCGCGTCAAGCCTGGCAGCGCCATGCGCACATCTGCTTGAATGAGTCCACCTTCACGCATCTTCAAGCATTCATCGCGCACTCTTCTTGCAAGGAGTCCTGCATGACCACCTCTCGCACCGCCGTGGAGATCGCCTCCCAGCCGGCCACCTGGCGCCAGGCGGCCCGGACCCTGCCCCAGCACGCCGCCGCCCTGCCCCGCCGGGGCGAGCGCGTCGCCGTGATCGGCTGCGGCACCTCCTGGTTCATGGCCCTCGCCTACGCCGAGCTGCGCGAGGCCGGCGGTCACGGTGAGACCGACGCCTTCGCGGCCTCGGAGTTCCCCTACGGCCGCCGCTACGACCGTGTCGTGGCCATCACCCGCTCCGGCACCACCAGCGAGGTCCTGGCCGTCCTCTCCCGCCTGCGCGGCGAGGTGCCCACGGGCGCGCTCACCGCCGACCCCACGACCCCGGTGATGGACCTCGCCGACGAGGTCGCCGTCCTGGACTTCGCCGACGAGGAGTCGGTCGTGCAGACCCGCTTCGCGACCACGGCGCTCGCCCTGTTCCGCGCGCACCTGGAGTCCGAGGACGCCCTGCCCGCCGGCGTCCGGTCTCTCGCGGACGCCGCCGAGGACGCCGAGCGCGCCGTCGCCGTGCCGCTCGACGAAGCGGTCCGCACCGCCGAGCAGTTCACCTTCCTCGGCACCGGCTGGACCTACGGCCTCGCCCTGGAGGCCGGGCTGAAGATGCGGGAGGCGGCCGGGGCGTGGACGGAGGCGTACCCGGCGATGGAGTACCGACACGGCCCGATCAGCATCACCGGCCCGGGCCGCGTCGCCTGGGGCTTCGGCTCCCTCCCGGTGGGCCTCGCGGACGAGGTGCGCAAGGTCGGCGGCACGGTCGTCGAGAGCGACCTCGACCCGCTCGCCGACCTGATCCGGGCCCAGCGCCTCGCGGTCGCGGTGGCCGAGGCGCAGGGCCTCGACCCCGACACCCCCCGGAACCTGACCCGTTCCGTGGTCCTGGCCGACCACCATGCCTGACCGCCCCGCACCCGACGACTCCGAGGAAGCAGGATCATGCCGCTGACGCCCACCGATGAGATCGTCCGCCGGGCTCGCGCGGCCGGTACGGGCGTGGGGGCGTTCAACGTCCTCCAGCTCGAACACGCGCAGGCCATCGTCGCCGGCGCGGAGGCCGCCGACCGCCCGGTCGTCCTCCAGATCAGCGAGAACACGGTTCGCTACCACGGCGCTCTGGAGCCGGTCGCCCTCGCGTCCCTGGCCGTCGCCCGGGCCGCGAAGGTGCCCGTCGCGGTCCACCTCGACCACGCCGAGAACCCCGACCTCGTACGCGAGGCCGTCGCGCTCGGCCTCGGCTCGGTGATGTTCGACGCCGCCAAGCTGCCGTACGCGGAGAACGTGGCAGCGACCCGCGAGGTCGTCGAGCACTGTCACCGCCACGGCGTCTGGGTGGAGGCCGAGCTCGGCGAGATCGGCGGTAAGGGCGGTGCCCACACCCCCGGCGTACGCACCGATCCCGGCGAGGCCCACGCCTTCGTGACCGCCACCGGCGTCGACGCGCTAGCCGTCGCGGTCGGCAGCTCCCACCAGATGCTGACCCGGGACGCGGTCCTCGACTTCGCGCTGATCGCCCGACTCCGGGCGGCGGTCGACACCCCGCTCGTCCTGCACGGCTCCTCGGGCGTCTCGGACGCGGACCTCGCGGCGGCCGTCGAGGCGGGCATGACGAAGGTGAACGTCTCCACCCACCTCAACAAGGCCTTCACACGGGCGATCCGTACCCACCTGGCCGAGCATCCCACCGCCTTCGACCCCCGCCACTATCTGACCCCGGCCCGTACGGCGGTCGCCCAGGAGGTCTCGCACCTCCTGACGGTCCTGTCCCCGGCCTGACGAACGGCGAAGCCCCCTGCCCGCCGCGGATCGCCGGGGGCAGGGGACTTCGGTACGGCGCGAGCCGTCACCTACTCACAGGCCACGCCGTCGCCGTCACGGTCGAGGTGGCGGCCGTAGCCCGGATCGCCCACGTGGATGGGATCGGCGCCGGCGGCGCGGACCGCCGTGCAGTTCCGGTAGTAGACGCTGCCGCCACCGCCGGAACCTGAGGACGAGTCCCCGCTGCCGTCCTCGGTCGGTGTGGGAGCCGGGGTACGGGTGGGCGCGCGCGTGGGCGTCGGTGTCGGCCTCGGTGTGGGCCTCACGGTCGTCGGGGTCGGAGTCGGCTTGTGGAGCACCGCGTTGGGCGAAGCGGGGCACGGGACGTCCGGTGCCGTCAGGTACACCACGGGCACCGCCGACAGGATCGGCTCACCGGGGGAAGGCCGCTGGAAGCAGACGAGCCAGGTGTCGTACGCGGTCGGGAGCTCGACGTCCTTGTACGCGGCGTACGCGCGGCCCAGGTGCTCGGTGAGGAGCGGCTCGGCGACCACCTCGTAGGTCCCGCCGACGAGCAGGGGCATCTTCGCCTGCGCGGTCTTCGAGGGGGAAGGCGAGGGCGACGCGGGCGCCGAGGAGGTGGCCGTCCCCGTGACGGTGGGCCGGGGTGCGGCCTTCGCGTCGTCCGCCGGCTCCTCCGGAGAATCGACGACCAGGGCGATCAGGAACCAGAGCGCCGCGAGGACGGTCGCGACGATCTTCCTCGACCGGCTCCAGCGGGTGAGCCACACCAGGGCTATGCCGGCGGGCGGGAAGAGGACCAGGGCCGTGATGACGAGCGCCGGATGCTGCCACCACCGTCGTACGGGCGGGGGGAACCGGGGCGGATACGGCGGCTGGCCGTACGGCTGGCCGTAGCCGGGCGGTGGCGGTTGCGTCATCGGAACTCTCCACGGGAGCGGTGAACTGAGCGGCGCTCAACCTACACAGGATGTTCACCTCTTCACCGCTCGTTCTGCGAATCGGCCCGCGACCACTCCCAGCGGAAGGGGGTGCGGCCGGTGGCGTCCGGGACGGATTCCATGCGTCAGGATGGAGGCATGACCGAGATTCGCACCCCCCGCCTCATCCTCCGACGCTGGACCGACGACGACCTCGTCCCCCTGGCCGAGATCAACGCCGACGCCGAGGTCATGCGCTGGATCGGCGACGGATCAGTGCGGGATCTGGACGAGACCGCCGAGGACATCGAGCGGTACGAGGAGGCGTGGGACGACGAGGGGTTCGGGCTCTTCGCCGTGGAGCTCATCGCCTCCGGCGAACTCATCGGCTTCGCCGGGCTCTCCGTGCCGGAGGAACTGCCGGAGCTGCTGTCCGAGGTGGAGCTCAGCTGGCGCCTGGGCCGGCCCTTCTGGGGGCAGGGGTACGCCTCCGAGGCCGCCCACGCGGTCCTGGAGTTCGCGCTCCAGGACCGGGGGCTGGACCGGGTCGTCGCCGTCACCCACATCAGCAACTCGGGCGCCGAGAACATCATGGGCAAGCTCGGCATGACCGCCGAGCGCGAGACGAACCACCCGGTCCACGACGTTCCGCTGCGCGTCTACGCCATCGACCTCACCGAGTACGAGGCCTGATCCGGCCCTCGGTCGAGGACCGCTCAGTACCGCTCGGGCAGATCCCGCTCCGCGGGCATCTCTGTCAGGTCATCGGCCGCGGGCGAGGCGGCGGCCGACGAGGTGGCGTCCGACGAGGTGGCGTCGGGCGAGGCGGCGGCGCGGGAGGACGGGGCGGCCGCCGCCGGCTTCTTGCCGCAGAACGCCGCCTCCAGCGTCCCGCCGAGCGCCGTGTTGGCGGCGCCGTGGTTCGAGGTGTTCGCCACCGCCGAGAGGCTGCGCCGGCCGTCCCGCGTCGAGAAGGCGTACGTGTAGAAGCCCTGCACCGTCCCCGTGTGGCCGAAGACCTGCGTACCGCACGAGAGGTTGTAGCGGCGCAGCCCGAGCCCGTAGAAACGGGTGTTGGCGGTGTCCGTCGGAGTGACCGTCGTCATCGCCTCCAGCATGGCCGGCGACAGCAGCCTGCCGCGCATGAGCGCGCTGGTGAAGGTGTTCAGGTCACCGGGGCTGGAGATGACCGCCCCCGCGGACTGCGCCCAGGACACGGTCTGCTCCGTCGAGTCCACGAGCGGGGCGCCCGCCTCGTCGGGGTGCAGATAGCCGCGCACGTGCAGCCCCTTGATCCGGGTGTCGGGGTGGACGTACGAGGTCTTGCGCAGCTTCAGCGGCTTGAAGATACGGCGCTCGTACGCATCGGCCACCGGCCGGCCCGTGGCCTTCTCGATCAGCATGCCGACCACCACGAAGTTGGTGTTCGAGTACTTGTACGCGACCCCCGGCTCCGTGGTCCGGGGCAGGGCCAGGGAGAGGTCGACGAGCTCCTGGTAGCCGAACACCTTGTTCCGCACCGCCTCGAAGCCGGGCACGGTGCTGTTGAACATGTCGTCCGTGTAGTCGGCGAGACCGCTGCGATGGGTGAGCAGGTGCCGGACGGTGACACGGTCGTCGGGGAGCAGCCCGGGCAGGTACGTGTTGACGGACGCGTCGAGCTCCAGCTTCCCCTCCTCCACCAGCTGGAGGAGCACGACGGTCGAGAACGTCTTGCTGACGCTGCCGATCCGGAAACGGGCCTGGACGTCCATGGCCGCACCCGAGACGCGGTCACGCACGCCCACGGTCCGGCTCCTGACCCCGTCGGGACCGCTGTACCGGGCCATGGCGCCGGGCGCGCCGTTGGCCATCGCCGCGTCGAGGGCGGCGGTCACGCCCTCCATGTCGGGAGTGGGAGCGGGGGCGGGCGTGGGAGCCGTGGTGGTGGCCGCGGGGACGGCCGGGGCGGCGAACGCGCTCGTGGCCGGGGCGACGCCCGCGGCGAGCGCGGCGATCAGGGTGGCGCTCACGGCCAGGCGGCGACGGTGGGACGGCAGGGGCACGGTGGTTCCTCGACTTCTTCCGGTTCGATCCGGATCGTTCGGCGCGGCGACGATGGCCGCGGGGCCGGGAACGCGCGACCGTGACGGTGCGACCCCCCGTACCCATGGATCATGAGTGCCAACGCCCGAGAAGGGTTCCTGACACGGGGGACGAGTTCCGGAAGGTGTGGTTCCGAGGGTGGCGACACGGGGAGTCGTAGGCGCCGCGTACCCTCGTTGACGTGCCCAGTTCCCGCCTGCATCGCGTCGCCGTCCTCGTCCTCGAAGGCGCGAAGCCGCTCGACGTCGGCATCCCGGCGCAGGTGTTCACGACCCGCGCGAGCATGCCGTACGAGGTCCGCGTCTGCGGCGCGGCGCCCGGTCCCGTCGCGGGCGGGGACGGCCTGTCGTACCACGTCGCCCACGGCCTCGACGCCCTCGCCTGGGCCGACATCGTCTTCGTCCCCGGCTACCGGTTTCCCGACCGCGAGGACCCGCCGCGGGCCGTCGTCGACGCGCTGATCGCCGCCCACGCGCGGGGCGCCCGGCTGGCCGCCATCTCGACCGGAGCGTTCGCGCTCGCCGCCACCGGCCTCCTCGACGGCAAGCGCGCCACCACGCACTGGCACTACGCGCGAGCACTCGCGGCGAAACGCCCGCTCGTCCAGGTCGACGAGAACGTCCTCTTCGTCGACGAGGGAAGCGTCCTGACCTCGGCCGGCGCGGCCTCCGGCATCGACCTGTGTCTGCACATCCTGCGCGGCGACCTCGGCGTGGCCGCCTCGAACCACGCGGCCCGACGGCTCGTCGCGGCCCCGTACCGCAGCGGCGGCCAGGCCCAGTACGTCCCGCGCAGCGTGCCCGAGGCCCTCGGCGAACGGTTCGCCGCCACCCGTGAGTGGGCGCTGCACCGGCTCGGCGAACCCCTCACCCTGGAGATCCTCGCCCGGCACGCGGCGGTGTCGGCGCGCACGCTCTCCCGCCGGTTCGTCGAGGACACCGGGTACACGCCCATGCAGTGGGTGATGCGCGCCCGTATCGACATGGCCCGCGAGCTGCTCGAACGATCGGGGCGGAGCGTCGAGCAGATCGCCGCCGACGTCGGCCTCGGCACCGGAGCGAATCTGCGGCTGCACTTCCAGCACATCCTCGGCACCACACCGAGCGATTACCGACGGACGTTCGCCCAGGGGGAGTAGGCCCCGGAGTAGGCCCCCTTCCCCGCGCGGCGCGCGACCGGCACGTCCGCCGACCTGCCCACCAGCACGTCCCCGCACGTCCCCCCGCACGTCCCTGGCCCGTCCTGGCGCGATCCTTGCGGACCGTGGCGATCACGCCGCTGTCACGGGTGGATTTCGTGCGCGAGTCTGAAGCGCAACGGAACGGAACGGAAGGGACACCGCTCATGACTCGCATCGCGATCAACGGATTCGGCCGCATCGGACGGAACGTGCTGCGCGCACTCCTGGAGCGCGACAGCGACCTCGAGGTCGTCGCCGTCAACGACCTCACCGAGCCCGCCGCCCTCGCGCGGCTGCTCGCCTACGACACGACGTCCGGTCGCCTCGGCCGCCCCGTGACCGTCGAGGGCAACGTCCTCGTCGTCGACGGCCGCCGCATCCAGGTCCTGGCCGAGCGCGAGCCCGCGCAGCTGCCCTGGGCCGAGCTGGGCGTCGACATCGTGCTCGAGTCGACCGGCCGCTTCACCTCGGCCAAGGCCGCCCGCGCCCACCTCGACGCCGGTGCGAAGAAGGTCCTCGTCAGCGCGCCCGCCGACGGCGCCGACGTCACGCTCGCGTACGGCGTCAACACCGACGCGTACGACCACGAGCTGCACACGATCGTCTCGAACGCCTCGTGCACGACCAACGCGCTCGCCCCGCTGGCCTCGGTCCTCGACGACCTCGCCGGCATCGAGCACGGCTTCATGACGACGGTCCACGCCTACACGCAGGAGCAGAACCTCCTGGACGGCCCGCACCGCGACGCCCGCCGCGCCCGCGCCGCCGCCGTGAACATCGTGCCGACGACGACCGGCGCCGCCAAGGCCATCGGCCACGTGCTGCCGAACCTCGACGGCAAGCTGTCGGGCGACTCGATCCGCGTCCCGGTCCCCGTCGGCTCCATCGTCGAGCTCAACACCACCGTCTCCCGCGACGTGACCCTCGAGGACGTCCTGGCCGCGTACCGCACCGCGGCCGAGGGCCCGCTCGCCGGCGTCCTGGAGTACTCGGAGGACCCGCTGGTCTCCTCCGACATCACGGGCAACCCCCACTCGTCGATCTTCGACTCGGCCCTCACCCGCGTCGAAGGCCGCCACATCAAGGTCGTCGCCTGGTACGACAACGAGTGGGGCTTCTCGAACCGTGTGATCGACACGCTCGGACTCCTCGCGGGCCACTGACCGCACCACCCCGCCTCGCAGGCCGCACACCTGCGAGGCCTCCCCGAGAGCGCTCCGGCCCGGCCGTCCCCATGCGACGGCCGGCCGGAGCGCTCCGCTGTTCCGGCTCGGGCTCCTTGGGCAGGTGCCCAATCCCGCCGGGACAGCACTGGGCTCCTGCCGGGAGACAGCCGTGCCGGCGACCCCGACCATGGGCACTGGCCGCGATTGCGAGGACGCGCAACGCGCCGTACCCATGAAGGAGTTCCCATGTCAGGGAGATTGAGCCGGGCGCTCGGCAGCGCCCTCCTCGCCGTCGTGCTGGCGGCCGTCGCCACGCCCGGCACCGCCGGCGCCGCCGAGGCGCCGACGGGCACCGTCGCGTCGCTCGGCACCGACTACGGCCAGACCGGCCCGTACGAGGTGAACGTCGACATCGGCGTCGTGCACACCTTCTACCACCCGCGGAACATGGGGCAGTCGGGCGAGAAGCACCCGGTGGTCATCTGGGGCAACGGTACCGGCGCCGTGCCGGGCGTCTACAGCTCGCTGCTGCGCCACTGGGCGAGCCAGGGCTTCATCGTCGCCGCCGCCAACACCCCCGCCTCGAACTTCGCGATCACCATGCGCTCCGGGATCGATGTGCTGGAGCGCTGGAACGCGGACAGCGACAGCCCGTTCCACGGGAAGGTCGACCTGGAACACATCGGCTCCGCGGGGCACTCGCAGGGCGGCGCCGCGGCGATCAACGCCGCGATCGACCCGCGCGTCGACACCGCCGTCCCCATCCAGCCGGGCCCCATCGCCGACCCCGACCTGATGGGCGAACCCGTCTTCTACCTTGCCGGGCAGCGGGACCTGACGGTGTGGCCGGCCCTCGTGAAGGCGTTCTACCGGGACTCCTCCCACGTCCCCGCCGTCTACGGCGAGGTCCGCGGCGCCGGGCACCTCAGCTCCATCGGCGACGGCGGCGAGTTCCGCGCCCCGACCACGGCCTGGCTGCGCTTCTGGCTCATGGGCGACGAGCAGGCCCGGGGCCTGTTCTTCGGCCCCGGCTGCGGCTACTGCGTGGACGACGACCTCTGGTCCGGCTGGGAGCGGAACACCAAGGCGCTCCAGATTCCCGGGCCCACGTCCTGACACCCTGCCGCCGGTGACCGTCCACCGGCGGTGAGCCCCGCCCCCTCGCGGGGGCGGGGCCCACCGGTGCCTGGCGGGCGGTCCGGCCGCGACGCGACCTGAGCGTCCGCCGGGGATCAGGCGATGTCGAACCGGTCCAGGTTCATCACCTTGTCCCACGCCGACACGAAGTCGGTCACGAACTTCTCCTTCGCGTCGTCGCTCGCGTAGACCTCGGCCAGCGCGCGCAGCTCGCTGTTGGAGCCGAAGACCAGGTCGGCGCGGGTACCCGTCCACTTGACGGCGCCCGTGGCGGCGTCGCGGCCCTCGAAGACGGTCGCGTCCTCGGACGTCGCCTTCCAGACCGTGCCCATGTCGAGCAGGTTGACGAAGAAGTCGTTCGTCAGGGAGCCCGGGGCGGTCGTCAGGACGCCGTGCTTCGACTGCTGGTGGTTCGCGCCCAGCACCCGGAGGCCGCCGACGAGGACCGTGAGCTCGGGAGCGCTCAGGGTCAGCAGGTTCGCCCGGTCGACGAGCAGGAACTCGGCCGGCAGGCGGTTGCCCTTGCCGAGGTAGTTGCGGAAGCCGTCGGCCACCGGCTCGAGCGGGGCGAAGGACTCCACGTCGGTCTGGTCCTGCGCGGCGTCCACCCGGCCCGCCCGGAAGGGCACCTCGACCGCGACACCGGCGTCCTTCGCGGCCTGCTCGACGCCCGCGGCGCCGGCCAGCACGATCAGGTCGGCGAGCGAGATCCGCTTGCCGCCGCTCTGCGCGCCGTTGAACGTCTCCCGGATGCCCTCCAGGGTGCGGAGCACCGTCGCGAGCTGGTCGGGGTCGTTGACCTCCCAGCCGCTCTGCGGCTGGAGACGGACGCGCGCGCCGTTGGCCCCGCCGCGCTTGTCGCTGCCGCGGAAGGAGGAGGCCGACGCCCAGGCGGTGGAGACCAGCTGGGAGACGGTGAGGTCGGAGGCGAGGACGCTGCTCTTGAGGGCGGCGACGTCCGCGGCGTCCACGAGCTCGTGGTCGAGCGCGGGCAGCGGGTCCTGCCAGAGCAGGGTCTCGGAGGGGACCTCAGGGCCGAGGTAGCGGGCCACGGGGCCCATGTCACGGTGGGTGAGCTTGTACCAGGCGCGGGCGAAGGCGTCCGCGAACTGCTCGGGGTTCTCGTAGAAGCGCCGCGAGATCTGCTCGTACGCCGGGTCGAAGCGCAGCGACAGGTCGGTGGTGAGCATCGTCGGCAGGTGCTTCTTCGACGCGTCGTGCGCGTCGGGGATGATCGCCTCGGCGTTCTTCGCCACCCACTGGTGAGCACCGGCCGGGCTCTTGGAGAGCTCGTACTCGTACTCGAAGAGGTGCTTGAAGAAGTCGTGGCCCCACCGCGCGGGAGTGGTGGTCCAGGTGACTTCGAGACCACTGGTGATCGCGTCGGCGCCCTTGCCGCTGCCGTACGAGTTGGCCCAGCCGAAGCCCTGCGCCTCAAGGGGCGCGGCCTCGGGGTCGGCGCCGACGTTGTCCGCGGGGCCGGCGCCGTGGGTCTTGCCGAAGGTGTGGCCACCGGCGATGAGGGCGACGGTCTCCTCGTCGTTCATCGCCATGCGGCGGAACGTCTCGCGGATGTCGCGGGCCGCGGCGACCGGGTCCGGGTTGCCGTTGGGGCCCTCGGGGTTGACGTAGATGAGGCCCATCTGGACCGCGCCGAGCGGGTTCTCCAGCTCGCGTTCACCGGTGTAGCGCTCGTCGCCGAGCCAGGTGGTCTCGGGACCCCAGTAGACGTCCTCGTCGGCCTCCCACACGTCTGCGCGGCCGCCGGCGAAGCCGAAGGTCTCGAAGCCCATCGTCTCCAGGGCGACGTTGCCGGTGAGGATCATCAGGTCGGCCCAGGAGATGTTCTGGCCGTACTTCTTCTTGACCGGCCACAGCAGGCGGCGGGCCTTGTCCAGGTTGCCGTTGTCCGGCCAGCTGTTGAGCGGCGCGAAGCGCTGCTGCCCCGCACCGGCGCCACCGCGGCCGTCGCTGATGCGGTACGTGCCGGCGCTGTGCCAGGCCATCCGGATCATGAGAGGACCGTAGTGGCCGAAGTCGGCGGGCCACCAGTCCTGCGAGGTGGTGAGCACCTCGGCGATGTCCCGCTTCACGGCGGCGAGGTCGAGGGCGTTGAACGCCTCGGCGTAGTCGAACTCCGCGCCGAGCGGGTTCCCCACGACGGGGTTCGTGGCGAGGATCTTCAGGTTGAGCCGGTTCGGCCACCACTGGCTGTTGCCGCCGCCCTGGGTCGGGTGCGCGGCGCGGGTGTGCACGACCGGGCAGCCACCACCCTCCGCCTTGGCGTCTCCGACGATTGCTTCATGGTTCTCAGACATGCGGAATCCTTCCGGACCTGGCGGGTCACAGTGCGCAGGAAGTGTGACGACACACGCGGGATGGTCCGTCACGTCGTCTCCCGCCGTGTTGGAGGCTTCCTGTCCCTTGGCCATCAACGGAACTGATCCTACGATGGACCTAGTCCAAGTCAAGAACCCCGCCAAACCCTGTCCGACGGCCGGCGCGCCGAAGAGGTGAGTAGACATGAGTGACCTGCTCGAGCGACTGCGAGCGCGAGGCTGGCGGATGACGTCCCAGCGGCGGGTCGTCGCGGAGGTCCTGGCCGGCGACCACGTGCATCTCACCGCGGACGAGGTGCACGCGCGGGCCGTGGCCCGGCTCCCGGAGATCGCCCGGGCGACCGTCTACAACACCCTGGGCGAGCTGGTCGCCCTCGGGGAGGTGGTGGAGCTCTCCACGGACGGGCGGGCGAAGCGCTACGACCCGAACGCGCACCGCCCGCACCAGCACCTCGTCTGCTCGGACTGCGGCCTCATCCGTGACGTCCACCCGACGGGGGACCCGCTGACGGTCCTCCCGCCCGCGGAGCGGTTCGGCTTCACGGTGTCGAAGGCGGACGTGACGTACCGCGGGCTCTGCCCGGCCTGCGCCTGAGCGGGCGCCCGGAAACGAGAGGAGCCCCTCCACCGGTGACCGGTGGAGGGGCTCCTCCGCGCGCCGCGATCGGTCACCGCGCCGGGCGATGACCGACGGCGCGGTTGACTGACCGCGCGGTGACTGACCGCGCGGTGACTACTTCAGGACCGCGAGGGCCTCGTCGTAGCCGGGCTCCTCGGCGATCTCGCCGACGAGCTGCGCGTGCAGGACGGTGTCGTTCTCGTCGAGGACGACGACGGCGCGCGCGGTCAGACCGGCCAGCGGGCCGTCCGCGATCTCCACGCCGTAGTTGGTGTGGAACTCACGGCCGCGGAGCGTCGAGAGGCTCTTGACGTTCTCAAGACCCTCGGCGCCGCAGAAGCGGGCCTGGGCGAAGGGCAGGTCGGCGGAGATGCAGAGCACCACGGTGTTCTCCAGCTCGCCGGCCTTCTTGTTGAAGGCGCGGACGGAGGAGGCGCACGTCGGGGTGTCGACGCTCGGGAAGATGTTGAGGACCTTGCGCAGACCGGCGAAGTCCTGCAGCGACTTGTCCGCGAGCCCCTCGGCGACGAGGGTGAAGTCGGGAGCCTGGCTGCCGGGGACCGGCAGGGCGCCGTTGACCTGGACGGGGCTGCCCTTCAGCGTGACCTGGGCCATGGGAGATCTCCTTCGGACGGTGTGAGTGGCAACGCGGGAAATCGTACGGCGTGCGGACCTGCGCGAACGACACGGGCCGTCACTGTGAGCCAGATCGGCGTTCCCGTCCTGATCGTCGTGCTGATGAAATGGCCCTGGGTCGGCTGCACCGCCTGATCACAGCCGCCACCCGGACCGACCCTTCGAGGAGCACCGCATGACCGGCCCCCGTGACGCCGCCGCGCCCGACACCACTCCCGCGCCTGACGCCGTTCCCCCGTCTCCGGTGAAGGGGCGCACGGACCTCGACAGGGTGAGAGCCTGGTGGAAGACGCTCGGCGGGGACGGGTTCGTCGTGCTTCCGCCGCCGAACCGGAGCCGCTACACCCAGTCCGACGGGCACGAGGACGCGGCCGAGCTGCTCGCCGTGCGCGGGCTCGCCGACGGCACCTCCTTCGCGTACTGGCACTGGCAGGCGCACCAGGCCTTCGACCGCTCCGGCGCGCTGACGGGCGAGCTGATGCTGTACTGGGGCGGTGCCCACGCGGCCGTCGCCGCCGGTCTCGGGGACGGCCCGGCCGGCTTCCGCGTCGTCGACGGAGGTCCGCAGGGCGCCTTCCGGCTGGACCGGGTGACACTCCGGGACGATGCGGGACTACCCGACCCGGCGGACCAGACCGGGGTGCGCCAGTTCCTCGCCGCGCTCGACGAACCGGTCGACCGCTCCCGACTGCCCTACCGCTACCGGCCGTTGACCGCCGCCGAGGCCGCCTGGCTGCACGACCGACTGCGCGACCCGCTGGATCCGGCCACCGCCGCCCGCTTCGTGACCTCCCTGGAGCACCGGGACGCCCTCACGGACGACGAGACGCTCCGGGTGCTCGACGCGTGGCAGGAGGGGTACGCCGGCCGGCTCGCCGACTGGGACGCCTGGCGCCCGGCGCTCCACGCGCTGCTCCGCCACGACCGCGAAGAGGCCTGGGACGTCGTCGCCTCCGTCGGCCCCCGGGCGGCCGCCGTCCTCGGACATGTGCCGTCCGAGCGGGGCCTCGCCGTCCTGAGCCGCCTCGCACGCGACGGCGACCGCACGACGGTCGACGCCTGGCTGACGGCGCACCGCTCGCTCCGCGAACGCACGACGAGCTCCGCGCCCACCGTGACCGGCGGCGCCACCTCGTACACCGGCGTGACCGGGAACGGCGTGCTGACCACGACGTCGAGGGACGGCTTGAGCTCGCCGCCGAGCGCCGACCAGATGTCCGCCAGCGACCGCGACTCCGCCGGCGGCACCGCGACGGAGAGCGGAAGGGGCGCGGCGATCGCCCGAACCGACTCCGGCACCGGCGTCCCCGCTCAACACCTCATGGGGGAGCAGCAGCGCCAGCGCGCCCGAGAGCAACCGGTGTTCGTCCTCCGGCCGGGCCGTCCACGCGGTCACCAGGTACGAGAGCCTGAACCACCGGGGCGGTTGGCGCCTGCGCGTCACGACCCCGTGGGCGTCCCGCTCGGCGTAGGCACCGCGCTCCCGCCGGGCCACGTCCTCCCGGATGTCGTACAAATAGGCGTTCAACGTGGGGGAGTTACGGCGCGCCGTCCAGTCCCGGGTCGGCGCGTCGAAGGCGATGTCGCCCGTGACGGCGGGCGCGAGCAGCCGACGCAGCGCCTCATCGATCTCATGGATCATCAGATGTAGCCTTCGCGGAGCGCGTATGCGACGGCATGCGCGCGGTTGGTGAGCTGGAGACGCGTCATCAGCGCGTGCAGGATGTTCTTGACGGTGCGCTCGGAGTACGCGAGCTTCTCGCTGATCTGCCGGGTGTCCAGGCCCTCGGCGAGCAGCCGCAGGACGTCCACCTCGCGCGGCGCCATCCCGAAGAGCGGCACCGCCCCGCCGGTGTTCGACCCCGCCGTGGTCGCCCTCTGCAGCCGGCCTACCTGGTTCAGCAGTCGGCTGACCAGGTCCGGCGGCAGCTCGCCCTCGCCGCGGGCCGCGCTGTGCACGGCGCTCAGCAGCCGCTGCTCGGTGGCCTGGTGCCGCCAGATGATGGCGCGCACCCCGTACTCGACCACCGTGAGCAGGTCGGGCTCGCGCAGCTCCCGCGCGACGAGGACGATGCGCTGGTCCCTGCCGCGCAGCAGCCGCCGCAGCTCGGCCGTGGTGGGTTCGTCGATCCGGTGGGCGAGCATCACCGCCACCGCCGGGGAGTCCCGGCTCCCGTCGTCCTGCTCGGGGACGAAGTCGACGGTCGGCTGGTGCCGCGGGTGGCTGATGAGCCCGGCCCTGCTGAGCGGATCGGATGCGTGGACGGTCACTGTCACCCGCGAGTTGAGCACTCCGGCTACCAGCCCTTTCCCACTCGCCGCGACGGTCCGGGCGTGGTCGTGCGCCCGGGCTCGGCGACTAAATCGGGCATGCGGGTGTCTCGCGGCCGCTGGTCGGCGCGCATGGTGGGGCCCCCTGTGTTCTGCTGGTCGGCGGCCGACTCCTCGGCCACCGTGGTCCCTCCCAGCTTCCTCAGCGGTGCTCACGTCGCGCTAGCGTTCCGCTGCCGTTCATCCGACCCCCCCGTCCCGGGGCCTCCCCTCCGCCGTGTGGCTCGCGTCACGCTCACACCGCGGCCTTCACGATCAACCGGCCGCGACGCCGAACCACTTCGCCAGGTGGCCGAGCAGGTCCTTCTGGTCGTCGCCGACCCAGGCCACGTGGCCGTCCGGCCGGAGCAGCACGGCGGGTACGTCGAGTTCCTCCGCGGCGTCGACGACATGGTCGACCCGGTCGCCCCAACCCTCCACCGAGAGCCGGCCGGTCCGGTCGAGCAGCAGCCCGCGACCGGCGTGCATCAGCGCGTACAGACGGCCCTGCTTCAGCTCCAGGTCCCGCAGACGGCGGCCGAGCAGTTCGTGGCCCTCGCCGAAGTCGTAGCGGACACCGATCGCGGTGATCGACTCGGTCAGGTACCGGTTGACCTCCTCGAAGTCCAGGAGCTTCGAGAACAGTTCCCGCAGCGCCTTCGGGCCGGGGGCGTCCTCCAGGAGCACGCCCTGCGCGAGGGTGCTGGTCAGGACGCGCTCGCCCTCCGGGTGCCGTTCGTCGTGATACGTGTCCAACAGCCCTTCCGGTGCCCAGCCGTTGACCTCGGCGGCCAGCTTCCAGCCGAGGTTGAACGCGTCCTGCACACCGAGGTTGAGGCCCTGCCCACCGGTCGGCGGGTGGATGTGGGCCGCGTCGCCGGCGAGGAGCACCCGGCCGACCCGGTAGCGCTCCGCCAGGCGGCTGGCGTCGCCGAACCGGGAGAGCCAGTGCGGTGAGTGCGCGCCGAAGTCGGTGCCGGCGACCTCCCGGAGCCGCTGCGTGAACTCCTCCATGGTCGGAGTGGCCGGGCGGTCCTCGCTCACGTCCGCGGCGGGCACGATGACGCGGTACGTACCGTCCGGGTTGGGGATGGTGCCGAAGCGGACGTTGGTCTCGCGGATCTCCGCCGTCACCACGGCCACCGTCGCGGGGTCCTCGGCGAGCTCCATCTCGCCGAGCAGCGTCTCGTGCTGGGCCGGTTCGCCGGGGAATCCGACGCCGAGCAGCTTGCGCACCGTGCTGCGGCCGCCGTCGCAGCCGACGAGATAGCGGGCCCGCAGCGTGGTCCCGTCGGCGAGTTCGGCGGTCACGCCGTCCTCGTCCTGGCCGAGCCCGACCAGTTCGCAGTCCCGCCGGATCTCGACGCCGAGCTCGACGGCGTGCTCGGCCAGCAGCCGTTCGGTCACGGTCTGGGGGAGCAGGAGACCGTACGGATGCGCGGTGTCGGCCTGCTCCGGCCACGGTTTGACGATAGCGGAGAACAGGGAGCCGACGGAGAACGACTCGCCGGCCGCGCGGAACCGGTCGAGCAGACCGCGCTGGTCCATCACCTCGACGCTGCGCACGTGTATGCCGCGCGCACGCTGCTGCCGGGTCGGCTCGGTCAACTTCTCCAGCACGACGGCCCGTACACCGTGCAGCCGCAGTTCGGCGGCCAGCATCAGTCCGGTCGGTCCGCCGCCGGCGATGATTACGTCGTGCATCATGAATGTCCATTTCCGCAGGTCGTGGCTTAGGCCGCTGATTCTGCGTCATACCCGTGGCCTTGTCGCAAGTCCCCCCGTGCGCTATATCTTGACCATGGCAAGGAGCGGGAGAACCTCCTTGCCTTCGTCATGTGCGGCAACTGGTCAGACGGCGGACGGTACTTCGCCCGGCCACACGTAGCGCACACCGGTGAGCCGCTCCGAGAGAGCCCACAGCCGGTCCGCCGTGGCGGAGTCCCGGATGGCGCGTTCGCGGCCGCGGAGGACGGGCTCGCCCCGGAGTTGGAGCGGTCCGTCGGGCACGACGTAACTCCCGCCCGGCAGTTCGGGCACGGTCGAGGCGTACAGCGAGGTCTTGGCCCCGTCGGCGGTGGGGCGGAACGCGACGCGCAGGAGCAGCCCCGTGAGGAACCCGTACGCCCGCCCCCGTGCCCCGTTGGCCCCGCCGGTGAGGACGTTGGAGCGGGTGAGTCCGGGGGCGACCGCCATGCTGCGCAGCCGCTGCCCCACGGCGTCGGCCCTGCGCTGGAGCTCCATCGCGAAGTAGAGGTTGGCTCGCTTGGACTGCACGTAGGCGAATGCGGCCCGGTAGCGGCGCTCGGCGTTGAGGTTGGTCATGTCGAAGCGGGCGAACCGCTGTCCCTCGCTGCTGACGGTGACGACGCGTGGTGCGGGGGCGGCCAGCAGGTGGGGCAGGAGGAGGCCGGTGAGGGCGAAGGTGCCGAGATGGTTGACGCCGAACTGCGACTCGAAGCCGTCGGTGGTTCGGGAGAACGGGACCATGGCGATCCCGGCGTTGTTGACCAGGAGGTCGAGGCGGTCGTGGTCCCAGCCCTCGGCGAAGCCGCGTACGGACGCCAGGTCGGCGAGGTCGAGGAGCCGCAGTTCGGCGCGCGCGCCGGGCACCTCGCCGCGCAGCCGCTCCAGCGCGTCCCGGCCGCGCTCAGGGCTGCGGCAGGCCAGGACGACATGGGCGCCGCCGACGGCGAGCCGACGGGCGGTGGCGTATCCGATGCCGCTGTTGGCGCCGGTGACGACGGCCAGGCGTCCCGTCTGGTCGGGGATGGCGTCCGGCGACCAGTCCGCGTTCCGTGACGGTCGGGCTGCTGCCCGGGAGTCGTGGTTCAAAGGAGCCTCGATTCATGAAAGGGCCGACGCTATTGCAACTAGAAGTTGCGATACGCTGATCCTGTCGCAGTCACCACCGTCAACGCAACATCAACGCAACTAGGAGTTGCAATGGAGCCCGTCGGGTCGCCCTCGGGACGCACTCCCACCCCCGGGAGGGGCAGCAGGATGCGCGCCGCCGTACGGGAGGCGGTCATCGAGGAACTGGCGGCGACCGGCTACGCCGCACTGACCGTCGAGCGAGTCGCCCAGCGGGCCGGCGTGCACAAGACGACGATCTACCGGAACTGGAAGGACACCGCCGGCCTCGTCGCCGAATCGCTGGCCGAGCACTTCGCCGGAGAGATCCCGATCCCCGACACCGGGACGGTGGAGGGCGACCTGCGCGCGCTGGCCCGCTCCCTCGCCGCCGCCATGACCACACCGGCAGGGAACGCCCTCCTGGCCGCCGTCCTCTCGGACGCCGTGCGCGTGCCGCAGCTCGCCGAGGTCAAGCGGGCCCTCTTCGACGATCGGTTCCGCCGTGCGGAGCCCGTCGTCACCCGAGCCGTCGAGCGGAGTGAGCTGCCCGCGGACACCGACCCGGCCGAACTCCTCAAGAACCTCGCCGCGCCCCTCTACTTCCGGCTCGTGTTCACCGGCGAACCGGTCGACGCGGCGGCCGCGGACCGCGCCGTGCACGGGGCCCTCGCCGCCGCACGCACTCCCGCCCCGCCGGCGGACTGATGTCGCGTCACGGGCGTTGTCAGTGCCATGGGCAAGGATGTTCCCCATGACGATCCTTTCCGCCGATGAGGCGTTGTTCCGCATGTCCAGCACGTCCGACCGTGCCGCGTACGAGGTCGCTCTCGACCACCTGCGCGAGGCGTCCCGCACGTACTACGGCGCGGGCTACAGCCTCATGGACGACGTCACGTACGACCGGCTGCGGCTGGCCGTGAAGGCCTGGGAGGAGGCGCACCCCGACGCCGTCGTGCCGGACTCGCCCACCGACCAGGTCGCGGACGGCGCCGCCCCCACCGGCGACATCGCGCACACCACACGCCTCCTGAGCCTGGACAACGTCTTCGCGCCCGAGGAGCTCACGGCCTGGGGAGCGTCGCTCCGCCGCCGCCTGGGCCACGAGCCGACGGGAGGGTTCACTGTCGAACCGAAGATGGACGGCGCGGCCGTCGCCGCCCGCTACCGCGACGGACGACTGGTCCAGATCATCACCCGGGGCGACGGCGCCCGCGGCGAGGACGTCAGCCACGTCATCGGCACCGTCGTGGGCCTGCCCGAGCAGCTGCCCGTACCCGCCACCTTCGAGGCCCGTGGCGAAGTCCTCTTCACCCAGGAGCAGTTCGAGGAGGCCAACCAGGTGCGCACCGCGCACGGCGGCGCAGTCTTCGCGAACCCGCGCAACGGCGCGGCGGGCACCCTGCGGGCCAAGGACCGCCCCTACCGGCTGGCCATGACGTTCTGGGCGTACGGCGCGGTCGACCTCGACGGCGAGGCGTTCCTCCCCGCCGGGGCCACCCACGCCGAGACGCTGGCGGTGGTGGCGCGGGCCGGCGTCGGGACGACGGCGGACACCCCGGCCGGACTGCACGTGGTCGCGACCCTCGACGAGGCGCAGGAGAAGGTCGACGCGATCGCGGCGCTCCGCGCCGGACTGCCCTTCGGCATCGACGGCGTCGTCATCAAGGCCGACAGCGCCGACGAGCAGGCGGCGGTCGGCTCCGGCAGCCGCTTCCCGTACTGGGCCATCGCCTACAAGCTCCCGGCGGTCGAGCGGCAGACGGTGCTGAAGGACGTCATCTGGGACGTGGGCCGTACGGGCGTGCTCGCGCCCACCGCGATCCTCGACCCGGTGGAGCTCGACGGATCCACGGTCACCCGCGCGACCCTGCACAACCCGGCCGACATCCTGCGCCGCGACCTCCACCTCGGCGACACCGTCACCGTCCACAAGGCCGGCGACATCATCCCGCGCGTCGAGGCGGCCGTCGTCGAGCTCCGCCCGGCGGGCGCCACGCCGGTGCCCCTGCCCGAGCAGTGCCCGAACTGCGGCGGAGCCGTCGACAAGAGCCAGGAGCGGTGGCGCTGCGCCAAGGGCACCGCCTGCGCGCTCGCGCCGCTCATCGAGTACGTCGCCGGGCGCGACATCCTCGACATCGACGGCCTCGGCAGGAAGTACGTCGACGCGCTCATCGCCTCCGGAGACGTCCGCGACGTCGCCGACCTGTTCACCCTCACCGAGGAGCTGCTCACCGCCGCCTCCGGCAGCGCCAAGCGCGGCGCGAAGCTGGCCGAGCAGATCCGGCTCGCCAAGTCCCGTCCCCTCAGCCGCGTCTTCTGCGCGCTCGGCATCCCGGGCACCGGCCGCCGCATGTCCCGGCGCATCGCCGAGCACTTCGGCACGATGGAGGCCATCCGAGCGGCCGACGCGGACGTCCTGCAGGACGTCGAAGGCATCGGCCCGGAGAAGGCTCCCGTCATCGTCGAACAGGTCGCCGCACTCGCCCCGGTGATCGACAAGCTCATCGCGGCCGGCGTCGGCATGACCGAGCCGCGGCAGGAGACGTCCGAGGAAGCCGAGGACGGGCCGCTGACCGGCAGCACCGTCGTCGTGACGGGGAAGATGACCGGTCCGCTCGACGGCTGGGGACGCTCCGAGATGGGCGCGCTGATCGAGAAGGCGGGCGGGCGCCTGGGCAGCGGCGTCAACTCCAAGACCACGTACTTGGTCGCCGCGCCGTCCGCGAACGGCAAGCCGAGTTCGAAGGCCGTCAAGGCCGAGGAGCTCGGCGTGGAGGTCCTCACCCCGGAGGCCTTCGCCGCGCTCACGGCCGCCTATCTCGACTGAGCGGGGCGGGCGCTGGTTCCTTCGGCGTTCCGGCGTTCCGGCAGGTTGCGTCGGTCTCAATCTCGCTTGCGAACGCCCAGGTCAGGTAGGCAGGATGCCCCCATGAACGTGTACAGGGAAAGCGTCGTCGCCGAGGTGATCGAGCGAGAGCTGCAGCTGCTGAGTCCGGGCGTGCGGTCCTCCAGGGCATTGGCCGAGGAACTCCTCGATCCGGAGTTCGTGGAGGTCGGTGCCTCGGGGCGTAGATGGGACTACGAGTCGATGGTCGCGGCGCTGCCGGTCATGCAGGGTGCGGCCGACGACGGCCCGCGGTACGTGCCCACCGAGATGACCGGCACCGTGTTGGCGCCGGGCATCGTGCACCTGACGTTCGAGACCGTGATCGACGGCAGGCGAGCCCGCAGGAGCTCGATCTGGCGGAAGACGGACGACGACTCCGGGTGGCGGATGTACTACCACCAGGCCACGCCGGTCCCGGACGCGTGAGGCAGCAGGGCGGTAAGACAAGCAAGGCAGCAAGGCAGCAAGGCGGTATGACAAGCAAGGCAACAATGCAGCAAGGCGGTAAGGCAGTAGAGGCGATAGAGGCAGTGCGGCGGTAGTCAGGCGAGCTGGGCCGCCGCGCTCTCCAGGAGCATCTCCAGCGCCGTCGGGTAGGCGCTGTGGTTCATCCGGGCGGCCAGCAGACCCGCCGTGGCGGCGATGTTCGGGTGGGAGTCGGCCGACAGTCGGGCGTAGGTCGATTCCCACATGCGCTCGTCGGCCGCGCGGGCGGCCGCGGGCAGGGCCAGAGAGGCCGCGTCCAGGGCGGCGAAGGCGAGGCTCTGGTCGATGAAGGCGTGGTAGATCCGTACCGCGTCCGGATCGGGGAAGCCGGCGGTGCGCAGCACGGCGAGGATCGCCTCGTCCACCGCCGTCTCCTGGTCCCGCCCGGTGACACGGCTGGCGGTGAGCACGGCCGCCTGGGGATGCGCCAGATAGGCGCCGTGGATGCGCAGACCCAGGCGGCGCAGGTCGTCGCGCCAGTCGCCGCTGGGCGTCCAGCCGTCCAGGGCCCGCCCGATGAGCTCCGCGCCGATCGCCAGCGTCAGGTCGTCCATCCCGGCGAAGTACCGGTACAAGGTGCTGGGATCGGCGCCCAGCGCGAGCCCGAGACGCCGGGCCGTGAGCCCCTCGCCACCGTGCTCGGCCAGCATCCGCAGCGCCGTCTCCACGATCAGCCGCTCCGACAGCACCGCGCCGTTCTTCGTCGGCCGCCGCCGTCTGCGCGCCGACTCCGGCACCACCTGCTTCCCCATGGCCTGGCTCCTTCCCGCCGCTCGGGCACCTTATGCCAACGCCATGGACGTTAGCGAGGGCGCGGGGGTTTCATCGTCTCCACCAGAGGTCACCGCCTCGGAGAGGGAGATTCCTGTCATGCGTGTACTGCTCGTCGGCGCCGGTGGCGTGGGCACCGCGATCACCCGGATCGCGGCCCGCCGTCCGTTCTTCGACCACATGGTCGTCGCCGACTACGACCTCGCCCGCGCCGAGGCGGCCGTCGCCGCTCTGGGCGACGGCGAGACCAGGTTCAGCGCCTGCCGCACGGACGCCTCCGACGAGGACGCGGTCGCCGCACTCCTCACGGAGCAGCGCTGTGACGTCCTCCTCAACGCCACCGACCCGCGCTTCGTCCTGCCGCTGTTCCAGGCCGCCGCCGCGGCCGGCGCCCACTACCTGGACATGGCGATGTCGCTGTCGCGCCCGCACCCCGACCGCCCGTACGAGCTGTGCGGGGTCAAGCTGGGCGACGCCCAGTTCGAGCAGGCCGAGCGCTGGGAGAAGGCCGGTCTGCTCGCCCTGGTCGGCATGGGCGTCGAGCCCGGCATGTCCGACGTCTTCGCCCGCTACGCCGCGGACGAACTCTTCGACGAGATCGAGGAGATCGGCATCCGTGACGGTGCCGACCTGACGGTCGAGGGGTACGACTTCGCGCCGTCCTTCAACATCTGGACGACCATCGAGGAGTGCCTCAACCCTCCGGTCGTCTACGAGGCTGGGCGCGGCTGGTTCACCACCGAGCCGTTCAGCGAGCCCGAGGTCTTCGACTTCCCCGAGGGCATCGGCCCGGTGGAGTGCGTGAACGTCGAACACGAGGAGGTCCTGCTCGTACCGCGCTGGATCGACGCGGCGCGGGTCACGTTCAAGTACGGCCTCGGCGAGGACTTCATCGGCAAGCTCAAGACCCTGCGCGCGCTGGGCCTCGACAGCACCGCCCCCGTCACCGTGGCGACGAGCAGCGGCCCGGCGGAGGTCTCGCCCCGCGACGTCGTGGCGGCCGTCCTTCCGGACCCGGCGACCCTGGGCGACCGGATGACCGGCAAGACCTGCGCGGGCACGTGGGTCAAGGGCGTCAAGGACGGAGAGCCGCGCGAGGTCTACCTGTACCACGTGGTCGACAACGAGTGGTCGATGCGCGAGTACGGTTGCCAGGCCGTCGTCTGGCAGACCGCGATCAACCCGGTCGTCGCCCTGGAACTGCTGGCCACCGGGGCGTGGTCCGGGGCGGGTGTCCTCGGCCCCGAGGCCTTCGCCCCGCGCCCCTTCCTGGACCTGCTCACCGCGTACGGATCCCCCTGGGGCCGGCGCGAGCAGTGACCGCCGTCCGCTCGCGACGAGAGGGCGGCGCGGCCACGTCGGCCACGCCGCCCTCAGATGGAGGGAACATCCACCGGTACGCCTCCGTGCGCGGTGATCAGCCGGTGCGGCCGGGGACCTCGCCGGTCTTGTCCGTGACACCGCGGGACAGCACGGCGGTCGTGGCGGTGACCTGGCCGGACTTCGCCCACGGCCTGTCCTCGACCATGACGCCCCGCTCGCCGAGGAACTCCAGGGTGTTCCTGTCGAAGATCCACTCGGTCCGCTCACCGTTGTGGACACGGGCGACGGCGACACCGTGGCGACCGGCCGCGTCGACGGCGTCCTCGACGACCGTGACACCGGGGATCCCGGCCGCGGCCTTGTACAGCGCGGCACTCACCTTCGGCGCAGCGAGCTGCTCGCGCAGCAGTTCGCCGATCGTCACGAACGCCTGCTGATCCGGACCCTGCCCCTGGCCCCGCGTCTCGTCGTAGATCTTCTTGAGGAGCGTGTCGGGGTCGGTGGGCAACGACTCCAGGTAGCGGTATGTCTGGGGGCTGAGGTAGGACGCGGGCTTGCCGACGGTTTTGACGGGCCGGCCGCTCTTGTCGACGTCGTCGGCCAGCGGGATGTTCTTGCCCCGTTCGCGGAGGAGGCCGACCCTGCTTCCGTCGACCGACAGCCAGACCTTGCGGCTGTGAGGGGTGTCCAGCCGCAGGACGGTTTCGTCGACGCCCTGGCCGGACCAGGCGACGGTGCTGGCGACATAGATGAACTGGTTGTCTCGGGGGGCGGGCGCGGGCTTCGAGGCGGCGACGGTGGCGATGCGGTCCAGCAGCACCGCCGCCGGCGTCGCCTCCGCCGTCTTCCTGTCCGAGCCGGGGGCCACGGCGGCGTTCGTGCCGGCGCCGGGCCGCGGGTCGACCTGACCGCTCGTCGCCAGCGTGACGGCCAGGGCGCCTGCGGCGAGCGGGACGGCGGCAATGGTCAGTCGGCGGGCGTTGAAGCGGGGCTTGACGGCGGGGGCGGCGGGAGCGGTGTCCTGCCGGAACTCGCGCAGCAGCTGGTCCTTGAGGGCCTGGTGGTGGCGGCCGGGCCGGTCCCGCTCGGCAGGGACCGGCAACAGCCGGGCGAACTCCTCGCGTTCGGCCGGGGTGGGCCGGGACGGGGTGGTGCTCATCGGGCTTCCTCCTGGGTGGGCCGGACCGCGGGGACGCGGTCACCATCTATCTGTCCGCGGCCCGGATCCGAGTTCCCGTTCCCTGACGTGAGGTCGGTTCCGGCGTACTTGTGGAGCTTCTTGCGGGCACGGGACAGACGCGAGCGGACCGTGCCCACCGGGATGTCCAGCGCCTTGGCCGCGGCCGCGTAGTCCAGGTCCGACCAGACGCAGAGGGCGACCACCTCGCGCTCGGGACGCCGCAGCCGCGACAGCGCCGCCTGCAGCACCGCCACCCGGCCGGCGTCGTCGATCCGGCCGACCAGCTCCTCGGCGAAGTCGGGGAACACCTCCTCGCGGGGCAGGCGGTTCAGGGCAGCCTCGTGCCGCCGGGCGGCCCGGCGGGTGTTCCTCACGACGTTGGTGGCGATCCCGAGCAGCCAGGGCCGCAGGGACCCGCCGTCCGGCTCCACCGACGCCCGAAGCCTCCAGGCCTCCAGGAACGTCAGCGACAACACGTCCTCGGCCGCGGACCATTCCCCGGTCAGCCGGAAGGCGTGGTTGTGCACCGCCCGGGCGTAGTCGTCGAAGAGAGACCCGAACGCATCGGAGTCTCCCGCTCGTATTCGGGCACGCACACTCATCTCCATATCACCGGACTGTCCGACCGCCCCGAACGGGTTCCCGGAACGTGACGCACGCCACAACGATCTCGGTGTGTACGAGGGCGGCGACACCGACGCGGGTCCGGAGCCCGCGATGCCGGTCCCGGCGCGATGTCGGTCCGGGCCGACCGGCGCCGATCCGGAGCCGCAACGCCGAGGTGGCCTGCGGCGGCGACCCGGCCCGCGTCGGTCCGGCGTCAGAATCCGGCGGCCGCCGTGCGCACCGCGTCCGTGAGCGGCATGGCCGCACCCTCGTGGAACGCGGTGGTGTACGCCGCCTCGCCGAGCGCCGCCATGGCCACCGCGCCGATACGGCGTACGTCCGCGCCCTCGGCCTCCGGGAGCGGTGCCCCGACGCTCCGCCGGGCCGCGTCGGCCGCGCCGAGGAGCAGGGCGGCACGGGCGAGCTGCGGTGTGCCGCCGGCGGCCGCGGCGACGCCCGCGACGCCTTCGAGGGAGAGCGCGAGCGCCCGCGGGTCCGCCAGCAGCTCGGCGAACTCGAGACCGCGCGCCTCATACGCGGAGGCCTCCGCCACCCGGCCGCGGAGCGCGGCGACGAAGCCGAGCTCCACATGGATCAGGTGCTTGCCCGCGGTCGACGACGGGTACGCGTCGCGCATCGTCCGCAGGTGCCGCTCGGCGGCGTCGAGACCGTCCTCCCGCGCGGCCCTCAGGTCTCCGGCGGCGAAGGAGGTGTGGGAGCGCAGTGCCCGGGCCGCGGCGGTCCCCCATCGGTCGCCGGCTCCTGATCGCCCTGGGCCGTTCCTTCCTGGCCAATCCCGACCTGGTCGCCCGGGTGCGGGCCGGCGCCCCCCTCAACCCGATCCGGGACGCGCACCTGATGTACGTCGGCGGCGAGACGGGCTACACGGCTACCCGACGCTCGCCTGACCCCGCTCGCGCGGGCGGAGGCAGGACGACCACGAATGCCGCTGACCCCGTACCCCGTCCCCGACCCTCCGTCCCTTCGAACAAGGCCCGTTGATCCCCTCGCGTGTTACTTGCTGGTAGGCGATGATGGTGGGACAACCATTCGTACGGCCGGGGGCTGAGGTAGCGGTGACGACTTTCGAGGGACGGACCACGGTGCACGCCTTCCGAGACGACGCGCTGGGGGAGCACGACGCCGTCGGTCTCGCCGCCGCGATCCGGCGGGGCGAGGTCAGCGCGGCCGAGGTCGCCCGGGACGCGGCCGAACGGGTCCGGGCGGTCGATGCACTCCACGCGGTCCAGGCGCACGTCGCCGCTCCGGTGCCCGCCGCCTGGGCGGGCGGCGCCTTCGCCGGGGTGCCGACCTTCGTCAAGGACAACACCGACTACGTGGGACTGCCCACCGGTCACGGCAGCGCGGCCTTCACCCCGCGCGCCGCGCGCCGACACGCTCCCTTCACCCGGCAGTTCCTGAGCAGCGGCGTCACGGTGCTGGGCAAGACCCGGCTGCCCGAGTTCGGCTTCAGCCCGACCACGGAGTTCGAGGGCGCCGAGCCCGTGCGCAACCCGTGGAACACCGCGTACTCGGCGGGTGGTTCGTCCGGCGGCAGCGCGGCGCTCGTCGCCGCCGGGGCCGTGCCCATCGCCCACGCCAACGATGGCGGCGGTTCCATCCGCATTCCCGCCGCCTGCTGCGGACTCGTCGGTCTCAAGCCGACCCGCGGCAGGGTCGTCCCGAACGCCCAGAGTCGTCAACTGCCCCTGGACCTCGTCTCCGACGGCATCGTGAGCCGATCGGTACGGGACACCGCCGCCTTCCTCGCCGACACCGAGAGGTACTGGCGCAACCCGAAGCTGCCGCCCCTCGGCCTCGTCGAAGGCCCGTCGGAACGACGGCTGCGCATCGGGTTCCTGCGGGACTCGCCGAGCGGTGTCCCCTCCGACGCCGCCACACGACAGGCCGTCACGGACACCGTGGCGCGGCTCGAACGGCTCGGACACAGCGTGCAGCCGGTGGAGTTGGCCATCGATCCGCGCTTCACCGACGACTTCCTCACCTACTGGGGGCTGTTGTCGTTCCTCATCGGCACCTCGGGCCGGACCCTCGGCCGGGACTTCGACCGGAACCGCATGGACGGCCTCAGCCGCGGCCTGCGCGAGGAGTACCTGAAGAACTGGCGGGGCACTCCGGGCGTGGTGCGGAGGCTCAAGCGGACGAAGGAGGCGTACGCGGCCGGGTTCCGCGGACTCGACCTCGTCCTCTCCCCGGTGCTCGCCCACACGACGCCGCCGATCGGCCGTCTGAGCCCGGCCGTTCCCTACCCGACCCTGATCGAGCGGATCCTCGCGTACGTCGCGTTCACCCCCGTCGACAACGTCGTCGGCACGCCGTCGATCTCCCTGCCCTCCGCCGAGGCGACGGAGGACGGCCTGCCCATCGGCGTCATGTTCTCCGGCCGTCCCGGCAGTGAACGGACGTTGCTGGAAGTCGCGTTCGCCCTGGAAGCGGACCGGCCCTTCCGGCGCGTCCAGGACGCGTGACCCCGGGGGACCCCAGGCCTGTCCGACCCCGACGCGCCGGACGGGCTCCGGCCCGGAGGCGCCCGGATCGGCGACCGCCGCTTCTCCTGTCGGCGGGCCGCGACCACCGCGTCCTGTGGACCCCGCTCCACCACTTCTACGGCAGCACGGTCCCCCTCCGCTGCCTGCGTCTGTCGTGCAGTGCCGTCGACCCGGACGACGTGGACGAGGCCCTGGACCGCTTCGCCGCGTTCGTCGCGGCCCACGCCGAAGGGGCTGCACGGGCGGGGGACGGAGCGCGGGCGGTGGTTTTGGACGCAGAACCGCCCCGGTAGTACGGGGGAGTCCACCGGGGCGGTATGTCTGGCAGTGTAGAGGAAGGTCCGGTGGGAGCGGGGCGGATCAGCTCGGTGACGGCTGACAGCAGTGGGTCGTGAGCCGGGTCCGGGGGCGTACTCCCGCGCCCCGCCCGCTCCGCGTACCCCGGGCCGCTACTCGGCCCAGTACGCGGCCCGCACCTCTCCCTCCGCGAAGTCCCGGCGCGGCAGACGCAGGCCGAGGGACTCCTCCAAGGCGTGGAAGTACAGCTCGAACGTACTGGTCACCTCGGGGTGGTCCAGCTCGGCGCGACGCACGGCCCGGTTGAGGAAGTCCAGCTCGCCGCCGCGCCAGTAGGGGGCGCGGCCGCGCTCGTACCAGATCAGCTCCAGCAGGCCCCAGTCGTCGTCGACGCGGTGGCCGTCCCGCACGTAGTCGAAGGTGTAGATGGCCTTCGCGGCGGTGGCGGTCAGCCACACGCTCTCCCGGATCCCGAGCGCCGCGTACGCCTCCTTGTCAGCGAAGGCCCCCGGCGGCGTCTCGTGGTGCAGCAGGAACGTCCACTCGCCCGCCTGCCCGTAACAGCAGCTCTTCCACTGACGGTCCCAGTAGGCCCGGCCGTTGTCCTGGGCCTGGAGGTCCTTCAGACGCGTACCGGCCGAGACCTGCGCGGGATCGGCACCGTACAGCAGGGCCAGCCGCTCGGCGTCGACGGTGCGCCCCGGCTCCGCGCGGTAGAAGGCGAGCGTCGTGTACGGATCCTGATTCCGCCAGGACCCGGCTATCCAGGCGAGCCCCTCCAGCGGGTCGCGCCCGCACGCCTCGACCGTCCCCGTGCCGTCCAGACCGCCACTGCGGAACCGTCCGCCCCACACCGGATCGATCCGGTCCAGCGCGCCGGCCACCTCCTCGACGCTGCCGCCTTGCTTCCGCACCGCGGCCTCGGCGATGAGGTAGAGCGCCTGGTCGAGGTCACGGGTGGCGAAGACCTCCCGGTAGGGACCGTGATGGCCGTGCACCGTGCCGTCCTCGTCAAGGAGCAGGCACAGGCCTTCCTCCGGGTCCTCCTCGGCGCACTCCTCCAGCTCGTCCTCCGAGAACGCCACGGGCGGCAGCGCGACCTCGTCGAGCAGGGGGTGTCGCGAGGCCGTCAGCTGCCAGGCCTCGGCAAGTGTCCGCTTGGTGATCTTCATGGCGTCAATATAGAAGGCCGCACTGACAACCCGCCGAGCCCACGGGCGGGTTCAGTACCCCGCCGCTCAGAACCGCGTTCCGTACCTCTGGCCTCTACCCGGCCGTCCCCCGTAGGCTGCGTGATCCACATCGTTCGGGGGATCATGAACGTCACGCGCTGTCGCAGACCGTCGGCCTTCCTGCTGCTGACCGTGGGAGTCGTCCTCGGCGCCGCGGCCGTGGCCGGCCTCGAGTCGGGAGAGGACGGTGCGCTGATCCTGCTCGTCCGGCTCCGCGAGTACGTGCTTCTGCTGGGATGGCTGGCCCTGGCCGCACTGACCGGGGCGATCCTCCTGGGACCGGTGAAGTCCTCGCTGCGCGTGCCCCTGGTCACCATGCTGCTCGTCATCGGAGTCCCGACACTGCTCATCGGAGGCTGGGCCTCGGCCGTGTTCGGTGGCTCGGAGGAGACGCTGAGGACCGAGCCGGCCCCCGGCCGCGGTGACCGCCGACTGACGGTGACGACCGACAGAAGCTCCCTGGACCCGGTGTGGTGTGTCCACGTCCATCAGGGCGACCCGCCACGGGAACGCCGCTGGAGCGTCGGGTGCTTCAACGGCGACTCCGAGGACAACGTACTCAGCGAGGCCGTGTGGACGGCTCCCGACCGGATCCGCATGACCACCGCGGGAGGCGTGGCCCACCACGTCACCATCGCCCAGGACGGACGACCCGACCGGGTGGTGTCCGTCGGCTAGACTAGTGCTCTGACCGGGAACGTTGGCCGGATGGGTGCGCTACCGGCGGGCGATGATGCTGCCGGCCTCGGCCGGCGGGAACCGGGTGCTGGTGATCGCGAAGATGGTGCAGGCCGACGAGGACACCATCCGGGACGTGATCCACCGGTTCAACGAGATCGGTCTGGTGCGCTACTTCCATGGCTGCTACTCGATCGGCGACGGCAAGCTGTGGGGCGTCAACCGCCGCAAGAAGGGTGCCGCGAACACCCTGGCCGCACTGAAGTCGATCCGCGCGGCCCGCCCGGACGGCGCGGAGATCTAACGTCATCCTGGACAACCTCTCCGTCCACAGGGGCGACACCATCCGGCGCTGGGCGAGAAGAACCGGGTCGAGCTGTGCTTCACCCCCACCTACCTGCGCTGGCGCAACCAGAACGCCCGCCACCCCGACGTGCTGGCCGCCCAACGCCGCGAACGGGCACGGATCCGCAGCGAGAAGGGCCTCCGCTGGGGCGTACGCCCACTCGCCGCGGCGGCCTGACTACCGACCTGTGACGTCTGCTACGAAGCAGACAGGCTGGCGCGGACACGGCGAAACGCGGCCAGCGGATCCGGCGCGCGCGTGACCGTGCGGCCCATGACCACATGTGAGGCCCCGTCCGCGACGGCGGCCCTCGGTGTGCCGGGACGAGCATGCTCGGCAGCGGACTCGCCGGGCAAGGCGACTCCAGGGGTGACGATCAGGGCGTCGCTCCCCAACGCCGTGCGCAGGGCTGAGACTTCCCGCGGTGAGGCGATCACGCCGTGGCATCCGGCCCGCTCGGCCAGGCCGGCCAACCGCAGCACCTGACTATCGGTGGGGTCGGCAACTCCGATATCGGCGAGGTCGGCGTCGGTCATGCTGGTGACGACGGTGAGGGCAAGGACGCGAAGGTCGGGATAGTCGCGGGCCGCATCGACCGCGGCGGCCAGGATCCCCGTCCCGCCCATACTGTGCACAGTCACCATGGAGACGCCGAGTGCGCCTGCCGCGCGGACCGCACCGGCGACGGAGTTCGGGATCTCGAAGAGTTTGAGGTCCAGGAACACCTCATTGCCCTGGGCAACGAGGTGTTCCACGAACTGGGGCCCGACCGCGGTGAGGAGTTCCAGGCCGACCTTGTAGAAGCGGCACTCGTTGCCGAGCTGATCGACGACAGCTTGAGCGGCTGGGAGGCTGTCGCAGTCCAGCGCGACGATGATCTGACGGGTCGTGTTCATGACGCCATTGTGATCTCGCGCCGTCGACCGCTTCGCACCGCCCCGTTCTCGCTCGCCTGGACCACCCTGGAACAGGACCCTCGCGACACCATGAACGTTTCCGGTCGCAGCACTGGCGCGCGCTTCGCGCGCCTACAGGGAGGTTCGGCCCGTGGTCGAGGCGAAGCCCAGCCAGGTGTGGCGGTTGCCCCACCAGCACCAGCCGACCTTCGGGGCGTTGCGCCGCTCGCGGCCGTCCCGGCCCGTGCCGTTGCTGATCCAGATCGCCGGCGTACGGGCGTCCAGGGCGCCCTTCGGCTTGCGCAGCCGGGAGCCGATGGTCATGAAGCAGCGGTTCCGTTCGAGGGCGGCCGGCTGCTGGAGCACCCAGTGGATGCCCTCGGTGAGGACGAACGGGGAGCGGGCGTCCTTGACGAGGGCGGGCAGCGCCTCCTCCGGGCTCCAGTTGGCCAGGCGGTCGCCGCGGTCGACGCCGGAGACCAGGTAGAAGGGCGCGTCGGGGAGCTCGATGTCGTACGGCGCGAAGTCGTCGACGTCAGGCATGTCGACCACGACGAAACCGGGCTTGCCGTCGCGAAGGAGCAGCGGGGCGAGCGCGGAGGCCGGGGCACGGTCCGGGTGGACGGCGAGCAGAGCGTCACCGTCGTGCTCGCCGCCGGAGGCATCGGCGGCGAACGACCGCAGCGCGTCGGCGGACACCCCGGCGATCTCGTGCACCCCGAGCTCGATCAGACGCTCGGCCTGCGCGGCGAGCGGCGGGAGCGAAGGCAGGGCGGCGGTGGACGAGACGTCGGTGGACGAAGTGTCGGGCAAGGTACTCCTCTGGCAAGGTGCGGAGCGGTGGACGAAAGGTCAACGGGGCGGCCTCCGGGAATGTTCCCCGCCGCGGCCTCGGACCGTCGCTCCTTCCCCCGGCCCCCGCACGGCACTTACCGGCCCACGAGCTCCCGCAGCAGCTTGGCCGCCACCGTCGTCCCGCCCGGACGGACCATCGCGGCGGCCACGGCTGACGCCAGGGCACGCGTCTCGGGAGCCAGGGCCGTCCGCAGCGCGGCCGCCACGGACTCGGCGCTCGGGGCCGGACCGTCGTGTGCCGCGCCGATGCCGAGCTCGGTCGGATCCACGCGCCGGTCTGCACCACGCCGAGGTCCGTCGGCTCCCACGGCGACAGGACCGGGTCCGTGGCCAGCCACGGGCGGTCGGTGAAGGTGTAGTCACGGACGCCGTCCACGGGCGGCAGACCCGTCGGTGATTCTGCCGTGCTCCCGGCTCTGCCGTACGCCGCTGATTCCGCGGTACGTCCCCGGTCCGCCGTCCCGGGAGCGGTCACTCGATTGGTTGGACCCGCCTCGCCGGTCCGCCGACGCTCCAGCAGGCTGAAGCCGTGACGACGGAACCGGGACGCGCCCAGGTGGATCCGCGATGAGTCCCGGCGGATCCGAGGCGAGCCCCGGTGGCCCCGGGACGAGCCCCGAGCCGCCCCTGGACCCGACCGTCTTCGACGGTGCCGTCGCCGCCGTCGCGCTGCTCGCGGGCCCCGAGAGCCGCCTCCTCTACACCAACTCCGCCTTCACGAGGATGTTCGGCGCCCGGCGGCCGGGCCTGCTCGCCCGGGAGGCGTTCGCGGATCCCGACGGCGGGCGGTTCCTGTCGGTCCTGGACGAGGTACGGGCCACCGGGCGGGCCCGGCAGGTCACCGGCGCGCGCGAGCCCGACCGCGGAGCCCCCTCACAGGCGCGGTACTTCGTGTACTCCTGCAGCCCCGTGACCACCGCCCAGGGCGACGGCATCCTCGTGGTGGCGATGGACACCACCGCCGAGACCTTCGCCCTGCAGCGCTACCGCGCCCTGGTCTCCGCCGTGTCGGTGATGGTGTGGGTCATGCACGCCGACGGGACCATGGAGGAGATCGTCCCCGGTTGGGAACGGCTGACCGGCATCCCCTGGCATCCGCGCGCCGACGAGGGCTGGTACACGCACATCCACCCCCGCGACCGCGACAGGCTCAGCGCCGGCTGGCGCGACAGCGCGACGCGCGGCGCCGGCGGCGTCTTCCAGTGCACGTTCCGCGTGCGGGCCGCCGACGGCTCGTACCGCCACCTGTCCACGCGCGGCGTGCCCGTCGTGCGGGAGGGCCGCGTCGCGGAGTGGATCGCCGCCACCGTCGACATCGAGGACACCTGGCGCGCGCAGCTGCGGGAACGGCTCCTCGCCCAGGTCGCGACCGTCACGGGGCAGAGCCTGGGGGAGGCCTTCGGCGAGGTGGTGAAGATCGTCGTCCCCGAACTGACCGACGCCTGCCTCATCCTCCTGCTCTCCCACGAGGAGTGGCCGCTGCCCGAGCACGCCCGTGTCACCGCCCGGCGGGTCGCCTCCGCCACCCGTCCCGGACTGCCGGCGCCGCCGGCCCTGCTCGGGCAGAGCGTCACCGTCACCCGGACGGTCCGCGAGGTCCTGGAGCTCCGAGTCCCCCGTACCTTCGACATCCCCGCAGACGGCCCCGTCCCGTCCGAGCTCGTGCCGACCGTCACGGAGCGGTGGCTCGCCGCCTCGGGAGCCACGAGCGTCACCCTCATCCCGCTGGTCGTCGACGACACCGTCCTCGGATACGCGGCCACCAGCACCAACGGCGACTCCCCGCCCCTCGGCCCGACCGAGACGGACCTGCTGCGCGAGGTCCTCCACCACGCCCAGCAGCCCATCCGCAAGGCGCTGGACCTCCAGCGCGCCCGGCGCACCGCGCTCGCCCTCCAGCGCGCCCAGCTCACCCGGCCGCCCGCCGTCGGCGGGGCGCGCCTGGCCGCCTCCTACCAGCCGGCCAGCTCGGCCAACGAGATCGGCGGCGACTGGTACGACGCGTTCGTCCTGCCCGACGGCACGCTCGTCCTCGACGTCGGCGACGTCGTCGGACACGACCTCGCCGCCGCCACCGCGATGACCCAGATGCGCAACATGCTCCGCGCCCTGGCCTACAGCCGCGAGCCCGGCGTCTCCCCGGCGGACGTGCTCGTCCGGTTCGACGAGGTGGCGGAGGGCCTGGGCGCGGCGCCCTTCGCGACGGCCGTCCACACCCAGCTGCGCCGACTGCCGGACCACCGGTGGTCCTTGAGCTGGTCGAACGCCGGGCACCCGCCGCCCCTGCTGATCCCGGCCCGCGGCGACCCGGTCTTCCTCAACGGTACGGAGGCGGACCTGCCGCTCTGCGTCGACCTCGGCGTCCCGCGCGGCACCCACACCCGGGTCCTGGACACGGGGGACACCCTCCTGCTCTACACCGACGGCCTCGTCGAGACCCCCGCGGCCTCGCTCACCGACGGACAGCGGCGACTGGCCCGTGCGGCGGCCCGTCACCGGGGGGCGGTGCTGCCAGGACTGCTGCACGAACTCCAGAGCCTCTCCGACCATCGCGACGACACGGCGATGATCGCCTTCCGCGTCGACCCGTCCGAGTCGCCGTAATGCCATATACCGCAGATACTTCCCGAAACGGCCAAGATCGGTCCTCGGGACGGAGACGGCGATGGACGACTACCCCTTGCTCAACCTCTTCTGGACCATGCTCTGGTTCTTCCTCTGGATCATGTGGCTGTTCCTGCTGTTCAAGATCATCTCGGACATCTTCCGGGACCACGAGCTGAGCGGCTGGGGCAAGGCGGGCTGGCTGATCCTCTGTCTGCTCCTTCCCTTCATCGGCGTCCTCGTCTACGTCATCGTGCGCGGGACCGGCATGACCCAGCGGGAGACGGCGCGCGCCAGGGAGGCCGAGGCGGCGTTCCAGGACTACATCCGCAAGTCGGCGTCCGGCTCCTCGGGCGGGTCCGGCTCCGCCGGCGGCGGAGCCGACGAACTCGCCCGGCTCGCCGACCTGAGGGAGCGCGGGGCGCTCACCGAGGAGGAGTTCCAGAAGGCAAAGGCGAAGCTCTTGACCTGACGGGGACCGAAGCGGAGGGCGGGACCGAAGCGGACGGCGACGGTAGGCAGAGGGTCGACGGCGAAGGCCGGCGGAGAGGGGCAGGAGGCGGCATGGAGTGGAGGCAGCGGCTCGAGCGTCTGCGGACCGGCGCCGAGCAGCGCTTCCCCGTGCTGACCGAGCTCACCGGCCGGCTGCTGTCCGCGAACCTCCTGGACGCGGGGACCAGGCTTGCCGCACAGGCGTTCCTGGCCTCGGTCCCCCTCCTCTTCGCCTTCGCGGCCTTCGCCCCGCACGGCGTCCGCGACCAGCTGAGCGAGTCCCTCCGCGCGATGTTCGGCCTCAGCGGGGAGTCCGACGAGCAGTTCCAGCAAGTGCTGTACTCCTCGGCCGGCGACGAGCTGCGTGAGACGACCGGCCTGGTCGGGGCGGTGGTCGCCCTGGTGTCGGCGACGAGCTTCAGCCGGGCCATGGCCCGCGTCTGCGAGCGTGCATGGCGGCTGCCGAGGGCCAGGACCCGGATCGCGGCCTGGCGCTGGGTGGTCTGGCTCCTCGTCCTGCTTCTGGTCGTCGTGTTCCAGGGTCCGATCCGGAACGGCTTCGGCGCCGGCGCCCTGGTAGGTGTCGCCCTCACCTTCCTGGTGGCCACCGGCGTCTGGCTGTGGACCCAGCACCTGCTCCTCGCCAAGCGCGTCGCCTGGCTGGCGCTCCTGCCCGGGGCGCTGCTGGCCGCCACCGCCACGACCACGCTCGGCCTGACGGCCCGGCTCTACGTGCCGGGCGCGGTCGACAGGGCCATGGGGGAGTACGGCGCCTTCGGCCTCGTGCTCGTCATGCTGTCGTGGCTGATCGTGGTGTGCGGCGCGGTCACCTTCGCGGTCACCATCGGTGCCGTCGTCGCGGGGGAGCCGCCGCTGAACAGATACGTGATGCGCGAAGGGAGCGTCGCGCCCGCGGCCGTGGAGGAGGGTGGAGACGCCGTTCATCGGTCGGCCACGGGTCCGTTGGTGCCGTGAGGGCCGGTGCCGGCGTCCCGTTCAGGAGGGATGCCGGCACCCGGCCGTCGAACACCCTCAGCTCCGCCCGGACTCGCGGGTCGTGCACGTGGTTCGATCCGCCGGACACCAGTGGGTGCGGCCGCCGACGAGGTGGAGTTCGAGGTCGGCGTCGCGCATGCCGTTGCGGTCGAGCGCCGCGCGCAGGGCCGTGGGGGCGGGCTGCGGCGGCAGGCCGAGGGCCCCGATCACGACGATGCCGTTACGGGCCTCGACCGAGGCGATCTGCCAGCTCCTGTCGGCGGCCCACCGGTCCGCGACGGGCCCGGCGTCCGCCGCCAGGGCCTGGTCGCGGGCGACCGACAGGGTCCCCGTGGTGAGCGGCACCGCGATGAGGAGCAGGACGGCGCCGACGGCGAAGAGGGTCGCCCCGCGGAACTCGCCCACGGTCATGGCGGCCTCGCGCGCCCCCGTGCGGACTCCGTACGCCAGGAAGACGACGGTGCCGGTGGCGACGATGGCGGCGACGTTGGTGGCGAACAGCAGCGCGGACTCTCCGGCGTCGTGGTAGCGCTGGACGCTGATCAGCAGACCGGTCACGGCGAGCGGCGGTACGAGGGAGATCGCGATCGCGACACCGGGAAGCGTGTCGGAGATGTCCGTCCGCACGAGCGCGATCGCCCCGACGGTGCCCGTCGCCAGCGCGGCGAGGAGGTCGATCAGCCGGGGGCTGATGCGTGAGGACACCTGGCTGTTGGACGCGAACGCGTCCGGTGGCGAGACGATCCAGCCCAGCAGCATCCCGATGAGCACGACCGCCGCCGCTCCGCCGAGGACGAGGAGGGCGCTGCGTACGAGATGCTCCCGGTCGGCCAGGACCAGCGAGAGCGCGCTGCCGAGGATGGGCGTCATCAGCGGGGCGACGATCATCGCGCCGATCACCGTCGCCGTCGAGTCGCCCACCACGCCGGCGCCGGCGATGACCGCCGCCAGTACCAGCAGGACCCAGAACCGCGTCGAACTCCGACTGCGCCAGGCCCTTTAATGAAGAGGGCGTCGGTCATGCGCCGAGCCGCGCTCGCGTCCACACCTGCCATGGATCCCCGTCCTTCGAGTCGTCAGTTGCCCGATTCCGCAGGCCCGTCAAGCATGCGACAAAAGGAATGATCCGGGGCGAAGTGATCTTTGGTGGGCGCGACACGGTCGCATCTCGACCTTGTCTGGCATGGGTGGGTGACCCGCGACCGTCGAAGGTCGCGTCCGGCGGCTCCGGGGTCACTGCGCCGGTGTGACACCTGCCGGTGTGACACCCGCCGGTGCGACATCCGCCCACAGGGCGGTGGCGTCGGGGGAGAGCGGTACGGCCGCTCCGCCGCCCGGCGCGTGCTCGTCCGCGTCCCACCACACACCCTGGCCGGGCGTGAGGACGGGCCCGTCCGTGCCCGCCTGCCAGCGTCCGCCGAGGACGTAGAGGACTCCGGCGTGCCCGGCGGCCGGCTCGACCGGTCCGGTGACCCGTTCGACCCGGGCCGTCGAGTGTCCGCGCCGCACCATGATGTTGAGCACCCGGCAGGCGCCGCCCGGCAGTTCGGCGGCGAGTGCGAGGTCGCCGGAGAACGCGAACGGCTCGCCCACGTGCGCGAGGAGCCGGTCGAACACCCCCGGGCAGGTCAGCCGTACGCCGTCGCCCGACAGCAGGGTGAGTGTCCGGTCGACACCCGGGAACGCGGAGAACGGCCCGTCCCGGTCGATGTCGGCGATGCTCGCCCGCCACCCGAACTCCTCGCCGCCCACCGGCCGCGAGGCGATCTGCCTGGTCGCGCCCCCGTCGTTGCGCCACCGGCCCGCCGCCAGGGTCTCGACATCGAAGTGGTGCATGGGAGGACTCCTGATCCGCGTCCGGCAAGGGTGTGGATCATACGGCGAGGCGAAGGGGCCGCCCTGCCTGTACGGATGGTTGACGAAAGGTCTGGACCAACCTACGGTCTCCTGAAGCGCGCGCCATGCCTAGGACCACCCCCCCCACGTCCCAAGGAGCACGCATGCCAGCCCCTCGGATCCCCCGCGTCCTCGGAGCGGGGCTCGTCACCCTCCTCGCAGCCGCCCTCGCCGCCCCCGCTCCCGCCGCCGCCGACAGCGCGCGGCCCGCGGCACGGACCACCGTCTCCGCCCCCGCTCCCGCCGCCGCGGACACCTGTGCCCCCAAGCCGAAGCCCGCCGGGAAGGTGCTCCAGGGGTACTGGGAGAACTGGGACGGCGCGGCCAACGGCGTCCACCCGCCCTTCGGCTGGGCGCCCATCGACGACCCGCGCTTCGCGGCCTACGGCTACAACGTCATCAACGCCGCCTTCCCCGTGATCCGTTCGGACGGGACGGTGCTGTGGGAGGACGGCATGGACAACACCGTCCGGGTGGCCACCCCCGCGGAGATGTGCCGCGCCAAGGCGGCCGGTGCGACCGTCCTGATGTCGATCGGCGGCGCCGCCGCCGGCATCGACCTGAGCTCGCGCGCCGTCGCCGACCGCTTCGTCGCGACGGTCGTGCCCCTCCTGCAGAAGTACAACTTCGACGGGATCGACATCGACATCGAGACCGGCCTGGTCGGCAGCGGCGCCATCGGCACGCTCTCCGCGTCGCAGGCCAACCTCGTGCACATCATCGACGGAGTCCTCGCCCGCATGCCCGCCGGCTTCGGACTGACGATGGCGCCGGAGACCGCGTACGTCACCGGCGGCAGCGTGGCCTACGGGTCGATCTGGGGCGCGTACCTGCCGATCATCAAGAAGTACGCCCACAACGGGCGCCTGTGGTGGCTCAACATGCAGTACTACAACGGCAGCATGTACGGGTGCTCGGGCGACTCGTACGCCGCCGGAACCGTCGCCGGGTTCGTCGCGCAGACCGACTGCCTGAACCGCGGCCTCGTCATCCAGGGCACGACGATCCGCGTGCCGTACGACAAGCAGGTGCCCGGCCTCCCCGCCCAGCCGGGCGCGGGCGGCGGCCACATGGCACCGTTGACCGTCGCCCAGGCCTGGAACCACTACGGCGGCGCGCTCAAGGGCCTGATGACCTGGTCGGCGAACTGGGACGGGTCGAAGAACTGGACCTTCGGCGACAACGTCAAGGCCCTCCAGGGCCGATAACGGCAGCATCACCCGGCCCGCCCCGGGCCGCGGCCCGGGTGACGCCGTCGCGGTTTCCGCAGGTCGTGCCGGTGTCGCGACGGCCCCGGGGTTACGGTCGGCGCCATGGAAGGTGAACGTCAGGGCTGGCTCCGGTGTCTCCTCGCCGGGGCCGTGTTCGTCGTGTGCATGGCCGGCACCACACTGCCGACGCCGCTCTACCCCCTGTACCAGGAGAAGTTCGGGTTCTCCGAGCTGACGGTGACCGTCGTCTACGCCGTGTACGCCTTCGGGGTCATCGGCGTCCTGCTCCTTGCGGGCAACGCCTCGGACACGATCGGCCGACGGCCGACGCTGCTCTGGGGCCTGGGATTCTCGGCGGCCAGCGCCGTCTGCTTCCTCTGCGCCAGCAGCGTGGACTGGCTGTACGCCGGCCGGCTGCTGTCCGGTCTGTCGGCCGGCCTGTTCACCGGTGCCGCCACCGCCTACGTCATGGAGCTGGCCCCGCGCGGCGGCGGCTCCCGTGCGACGTTCGTGGCGACCGCCGCCAACATGGGAGGGCTCGGCTGCGGCCCGCTGCTCGCGGGCCTGCTCGCCGAGTACGCCCCCGAGCCGCTGCTCCTGCCGTTCGCCGTGCACCTCGCCCTCGTGCTCCTCGGCGTCCTCGTCCTGCTGTGGCTCCCCGAGACCGTACGGGAGCGCCGGCCCCTCACCGCCGTACGGCCGCAGCGGCCCGCGCTCCCCGCGCAGGTGAGAGCGGTGTTCGTCCCGGCGGCGATCGCGTCCTTCGTGGGCTTCGCCCTCTTCGGCGTGTTCACCTCGGTGAGCCCCGCCTTCCTCGCCCGCTTCCTGCACGTGGACAACCACGCCGTGAGCGGCCTGGTCGTGGCCCTGGCCTTCTTCGCCTCGACGGCAGGACAGCTCGCCGTGGACCGCGTCGGGGTGGCGCGCTCACTGCCCCTGGGCTGCGCCGTGCTCTTCGCCGGCCTGGCCCTGCTCGCGGGGGCCCTGTACACGGACCTCCTGGTGCTCGTCGTCCTGTCGGCGGTGGTGGGTGGCGTCGGACAGGGCCTCGCCTTCCGCGCCGGCCTGTCCTCCGTCGCCGCGGCCGCGCCGGCGGACCGGCGCGCCGCGGTGATCTCGACCCTGTTCGTGGTGGCGTACACGGGCATCTCGATCCCCGTGATCGGCGTGGGGCTCCTGGCCGATCCGCTCGGACTCGAAGGGGCGGGACTGGTCTTCATCGCCTGCATGCTGCTGCTCGTCGCGTCGGCCGCCGCCTACCTGGTCCGACGGCCGGTACGGGCGAGGACCCCCTGACCGCTCGCGGTCACCGTGGCGCCGTGGCCGCGCCCAGGCCCAGGTCGGCCGCCAGGCGGGTGCGGTGCCAGGCCGGCGGGCCGAAGAGCTGGGACGAGCCGTGGGCGCGCTTGAAATAGCGATGGGCGTCGTGCTCCCAGGTGATGCCGATGCCGCCGTGCAGCTGGATCATCTCGCCCGCCACCGCCGAGAACGCCTCCGAGCAGGCGGACTTGGCGGCGGCCGCGTAGCGTGCCGACCCCGGCGTCCCCTCGGCCGCCGCGAACGCGGCCCCGAGCGCGACCGAGCGCGCCGACTCCACCAGGACGTACGCGTCCGCGAGCCGGTGCTTCACGGCCTGGAAGGAACCGATGGGCCGGCCGAACTGCACGCGCTCCCCGGCATAGGCGACGGTGAGTTCGAGGCAGCGCGAGGCGGCGCCGACCTGCTCGGCGGCGAGCGCCACGCAGGCGAGGTCGAGGACGTGCCGCAGCACCCGCTCGCCGTCGCCCTCCGCCCCGATCAGCCGCCCCTCCGCCCCGGCGATGGCCAGACGCGCCTGACCGCGCGTCGCGTCCATCGTCACCGCCGGCGTGCGGTCCACCCCCGATCCGTCCCCGGACACCTCGAAGAGCGAGACGCCCGCTCCCGTCCGGGCGGCCACGAGCAGCAGGTCCGCTCCGGCGCCGTCGAGGACATGCTCCTTGACGCCGGTGATCCGCCAGCCCCCGTCGGGCCCCGGGGCGGCCTCGGCCCGTACGGCCGCCGGGTCCCAGGAGCCGTCCTCGGCCCAGGCCAGGGCCCCCACCACGGCACCCGACGCGAGCCCGGGCAGCAGCTCCGCGCACGCCGCCGTGTCGCCCGAGGCGAGCAGGGCCTGCACCACGAGCACGGCGGAGCCGAGGTACGGGACGGGGCTCAGCTCCCGCCCCAGCTCCTCCATCACCACATGGACCTCGCGCGCCCCGCAGCCCGCGCCGCCGTACTCCTCCGGAACGGCGAGCCCCGCGACGCCGATCTGCTCGGTCAGCGGCCGCCAGGCCGCGTCCCCCGCATGGCGGCCGAGCAGCCCCCGTACTGCGGACCGCAGTTCTTCCTGTTCCTCTGTCAGCCTCATGCGCTCTGCTCCTTTCCGTACGGCTCGACACGACGTGATGCGGCGGAGGGGGCGGGGCTCGCCGCCGGGTCCTCCGCCGAGAGGTCCCGGCCCCGGGTCTCGGCGGTGCGCCAGATGGCCAGCGCCGTCACGAGCCCGCAGACGAGCGCGAGCACCGCGAGGGGAGCGCTCCGCGCGTCGCCCGGCCCGGCAAGCAGGCTGCTCGCGAACAGCGGGGTGAAGCCGCCGCCGATCAGCGCGGCGAGCTGGTAGCCGAGGGAGGCACCGGTGTAGCGGACCCGGGTGCCGAACATCTCGGAGAGCAGCGGGCCCAGCGGCGCGTACATCGCGGACTGCACCACCTGGCCGACGACCATGCCGAGGACGAGCAGGGCGGGGGACCTGGCGTCGACGAGGGCGTAGACCGGGAAGGCGAGCAGGACGACGCCCGTCGCGCCGCCGAGGACGACGGCCCGGCGGCCCACGCGGTCGGAGAGCGCGGAGAACAGCGGAATGGTCACCAGACCCGCGACCGACGTGAAGACCAGGCCCGTCATCACCTCGGAGGTGGCGTACCCGATGCTCGTCGCGTAAGTGAGCATGTACGTGCTGATCAGCGCCGTCAGGGCGAAGGGACCGATGCCCACGGCACACGCGAGCACGAGGTTCCGCGGCCTCCGCAGCACCTGCGCCAGCGGCACGCCGGGCTCCTTGACCGCCTCGTCCGCCCGCGCCGCCTGCCGGAACAGCGGGCTCTCCGTGATGCTGACGCGCACGTACAGGCCGATGGCGAGGAGCACCGCGCTGAAGAGGAACGGGACGCGCCAGCCCCAGGAGTGGAAGGACTCGCGGGGGAGCAGGGTGGTCAGGGTGACGGCGACCGTCGAGAGGAGGAAGCCGATCGGGGACCCCATCTGCATCACCCCGCTCCACAGGCCGCGGCGGCGCGGGTCGGCGTGCTCGACGACCATGAGCGTCGCGCCGGCCCACTCGCCGCCGATCGCGAGGCCCTGGACGACGCGGAGGAGCACGAGGAGGACGGGCGCCGCGACACCGATGGTGTCGTACGTCGGCAGCAGCCCGATCAGGAGACTCGCCACCCCCATGAGGACCATCGTCAGGACGAGCATGGACTTGCGGCCGAGCCGGTCGCCGAAGTGACCGAAGACGGCCCCGCCGAGCGGCCGCGCCACATAGCCGGCGGCCAGCGTCCCGAAGGCGGCGACGGTGGCGACCGTGGGATCGGAGTCAGGGAAGAACAGCGGGCCGAAGACGAGCGCGGCCATCGTGCCGTACAGCAGGAAGTCGTAGTACTCGATGACGGTGCCGAGCAGACTCGACAGGGCCACCCTGCGCAGCAGCGCGGGGTCCGAAGGTCTCTCGGGGGTGTGCGGAGACGGTGCGGAGGACATGGGGGCTCCCGGGTGCGGTGGGGAAGCGGGGGATCGGTGAGCGATGTACGGCGTGATGCGTGGCGAGCGGTGAGCGGTCCGGTGTCGTGCGGCCCGTCCGCGGCTCGCTCTCCCGGTCGGGTGGTCCGGGCGAGCGAGCCGGTGGCGTCAGAGGGCGAGCACGCGGGCGCGGCAGGCGGAGGGCGTGCCCCAGGCCTCGCGCAGGGGACGTGCCTTGCGGATCCACAGGGACAGGTCCAGCTCGTCCGTGTAGCCGACGGCGCCGTGCAGTTGCAGGGCCGCGCGGGCGGCGGTGTACGCGGCGTCGCCCGCCGTGACCTTCGCCGCGGCGATCGCGCGCCCGGCCTCCGCGACGTCCTGCCCGGCCAGGGCCAGCGCCGCCGAGTGGAGCAGGGGCCGGGCGAACTCCAGGGCGACGAGCGTGTCGGCCAGGCGGTGCTTCACCGCCTGGAACGAGCCGATGGCGACCCCGAACTGGGTGCGCTGCTTGACGTACGTCACGGTCCGGTCGAGCAGCGCGCGGCCGACGCCCAGGGCCTGGGCCGCGGTGACCAGGGCCGCCACGTCGGCGGCGTGCGCGGCGGCGGCGGCCACCTCGGGCCCCCTGGCCAGGACGCTGCCGCCGAGGGGCCGGGCCAGCCGGCGCGCGGGGTCGGCGGACGGCTGGACGGGCCCGGAGCTCTCCGTCAGGCGCAGGGTGTCGCCCTCCACGACGAGTACGGCGTCGGCCGCGTCCGGGTCCAGGGCGTACGGGCCGCCGGCGGCCGGTGCGCACAGGGAGACGACCGCCTTGCCGGAGGCGATGCGCGGCAGCCACGCCGCCGCCGTCTCGTGATCGCCGAGGCGGTCGAGGAGCGCGGCCGCGGCGACCGTCTCGACGAGCGGACCGGGGACGGCGTGGCGGCCCAACTCGGTGAAGGAAACGACCAGTTCGACCGGCAGCGGGCCGAGTCCCTCGTGCGGCTCGGGGACGGCGAGGGCGAAGACCCCCGCGTCCGCGAGCCGGGACCAGAGCGCGCGGCCCGGCCCGCTGTCACCGGCGGCCCAGGCCCGTACCGCTCCCGGGGTGTCGGACGCCGTGAGCATGGCGTCCAGCGAACGGGCGAACTCCCGCTGCTCGTCGTCGAGGAGGAACCGCATCACCGGCGTCCCTTCGGCAGGCCGAGCAGCCGCTCGGCGATGATGTCGCGCTGGATCTCGTTGGTGCCGGCGTAGATCGGCCCGGCGAGGGAGAAGGTGTGGCCCTCGGCCCAACTGCCGTGGGCAGGGGCCTCCGTGGCTTCGTCGGACAGCTCGCCGTACGGGCCGAGCAGGTCGAGGGCGGTCTCGTGGAGCGCGATGTCCAGCTCGGACCAGAAGACCTTGTTGAGGCTGGACTCGGCGCCGATCGACTCTCCCGCGGCGAGGCGTGAGGCATTGGCGTAGGTGAACAGCCGGTAGGCGCGCGCACCGATGACCGCGTCGGCGACCCGGTCGCGCAGGGCGGTGTCCGACGGGTCGGCGCCCTCCCGCCACAGCTCGGTGAGGCGTGAGGCGGCGGCCGTGAATCGGCCGGGGCTGCGCAGCGTGAGCCCCCGCTCGTTGCCCGCCGTGCTCATGGCGACCCGCCAGCCCTGCCCGGGCGCGCCGATCACGTCCTCGTCGGGCACGAAGACCTCGTCGAGGAAGAGTTCGGCGAAGGCGGGCTTGCCGTCGAGCCGCCCGATGGGCCGTACGGTCACCCCGTCCGCGGCCAGCGGGAACATCAGATACGTGAGGCCCTGGTGCGGCTTCGCCGCTTCCGGGTCGCTGCGGAAGAGGCCGAAGGCGCGGTCGGCGAAGGCCGCCCGCGACGACCAGGTCTTCTGGCCGCTCAGGAGCCAGCCGCCCTCCGTGCGGACGGCGGTGGAGCGCAGGCTCGCGAGGTCGGAGCCGGACTCCGGTTCGGACCAGGCCTGGGCCCAGATGACCTCGCCGGAGGCCATGGAGGGGAGGATCCGGGCGCGCTGCTCGTCGGTGCCGTGCTCGAAGAGGGTGGGGGCGAGGAGGTTGATGCCGTTCTGGCTGACGCGGCCGGGCGCCCCCGCCGCGAAGTACTCCTCCTCGAAGATCAGCCACCGGAGGACGGACGCGCCCCTGCCCCCGTACTGCTCGGGCCAGGAGACAACCGACCAGCGGTCCGCGAAGAGGGTCCCTTCCCATGCCCGGTGGGCGGCGAAGCCGTGCTCCGTCTCCAGGGAGGGCAGGGGAGCCGTGGGTACGTGGGCGGTGAGCCAGGCGCGGGCCTCGGCCCGGAAGGCGTCCTCCGCCGTGGTGAAGTCGAGGTCCATCAGGCGTCCTCCGCCGTGGTGAGGTCGTGGTCCATCAGGCTCCCGCCGCCTTCATCGCCCGGATGTCCATGCCGCCCAGGGAGTCGGGCGCGGTCTCGGCGTTGTGCGCGTGCGCGAGGTGGTGCAGCCCGAACACCGAGTCCATACCGGTGTGCATGCCCTGGAGGTCCTCGGCCTGGTTGACCGCGCGCTTGGTCAGGGCGAGGCCCATGCGCGGCATCTCGGCGATCCTGCCGGCCAACTCCATGGTCCGGTCGGTCAGTTCCTCGCGCGGTACGACACGGTTGACCATGCCGACCTCGTAGGCGCGAAGGGCGCTCATCCGGTCGCCGGTGAAGAGGAACTCCTTCGCGACGCGCGGGGGCATCACCCACGGGTGGGCGAAGTACTCGACGCCGGGGATGCCCATGCGGACGACCGGGTCGGCGAAGAAGGCGTCCTCGGAGGCGACGATCAGGTCGCACACCCAGGCGAGCATCAGGCCGCCCGCGACGCAGGCGCCCTGGACCGACGCGACCATGGGCTTGGGCAGTTCGCGCCAGCGCCGGCACATGCCCAGATAGACCTCGGACTCCCGCGCGAACCGGCTCTCCGCGCCCTCCTTGTCCGAGTGGTCCCACCAGAGCCCCGCCCTGCGCTCGAACGGCAGGTGCGCGTCACGCTCAGGGGTGCCGATGTCGTGCCCGGCGGAGAAGTGCTTCCCCGCCCCGGCGAGCACGACGACCTTGACCTCGCTGTCGTCGGCCGCGCGGTAGAACGCCTCGTCCAGGGCGTACGTCATCGCGGAGTTCTGGGCGTTGCGGTAGTCGGGCCGGTCCATGGTGACGACGGCGACGGGGCCGACGCGTTCGTACCGGACAGGCGTGGTGGACGTGGCCGTGGCCGTGGACGTGGACGTGGCCGTGGATGCGGACGTGGATGCGGACGTGGATGCGGTGCGGGCAGCAGACATTCGCCCTCCTTCCCTAACAAGTGTTTGGTAGGTTAACGTACGGCCATGAGCAACGTCGAGGAGTTCCGCGCAGAGTTCCGCAGCTGGCTGCGCACCCACCTCACCGGCGAGTTCGCCGCCCTGCGCGGGCGCGGAGGCCCCGGTCGGGAGCACGAGGCGCATGCCGAACGCCTCGCCTGGGAGCGGCACATGGCCGCCGAGGGCTGGACCTGCGTCGGCTGGCCGAAGGAGTACGGCGGACGGGGCGCGACCCTCGAACAGCAGGTCGCCTTCCACGAGGAGTACGCCCTCGCCGACGCCCCCGCGCGCGTCGGCCACATCGGCGAACAGCTGCTCGGACCCACCCTCATCGCCTTCGGCACGCCCGAGCAGCGCGAGCGCTTCCTCCCGCCGATCGTCGCCGTCGAGGAACTGTGGTGCCAGGGTTACAGCGAGCCGGACGCCGGATCGGACCTGGCGAACGTCCGGACCCGCGCCGAGCGGGACGGCGCGGACTGGGTGGTCACCGGCCAGAAGATCTGGACGTCGCAGGCGCACGAGTCCGACTGGTGCTTCGTCGTCGCCCGCACCGAGCCCGGATCGGTCCGCCATCAGGGCCTGTCCTACCTGCTCGTCCCCCTGCGCCGGCCCGGCGTCGACATCCGGCCCATCGTCCAGCTCACCGGCACCTCGGAGTTCAACGAGGTGTTCTTCGACGGAGCCAGGACCGACGCGGCGAACGTCGTCGGCGCCCCGGGTGAGGGCTGGAAGGTGGCCATGGCCACCCTCGGCTTCGAGCGGGGCGTCTCCACCCTCGGCCAGCAGGTCGGCTTCCGCCGCGAGCTGGAGGCCGTCACCGAACTGGCCCGGGGCAACGGCGCGGCCGCCGACCCGCTGATCCGCGACCGCCTCGCCCGGGCCTGGATCGGCCTGGAGACCATCCGGTTCAACGCCCTGCGCATGCTCGGCGGCGTCGCGGCCGGAGCCCCCGGCCCCGAGGCGTCCATCGGGAAGATCTTCTGGGCCACCTGGCACCGGGAGCTCGGCGAACTCGCCATGGACGTCTGCGGAGCCGGCGGCATGCTGGCCGCCGGCGAACCGTACGACCTCACCGACTGGCAGCGGCTCTACCTCTTCTCCCGCTCCGACACCATCTACGCCGGATCCAACGAGATCCAGCGGAACATCATCGCCGAGCGCGTCCTCGGCCTGCCCAAGGAGGTCCGCCCGTGACCCGCACACCACCCCCCTACGTCCCTGGGCACGGGCTGCTGGCCGACCGGAGCGCCGTCGTGACCGCCGCGGCCGGCGCCGGCATCGGCGGCGCCACCGCCAGGCGGCTCCTGGAGGAAGGCGCACGGGTCGTCCTCTCGGACGCCCACGCCCGTCGGCTCAAGGAGTCCGAGGCCGAACTGGCCGCGGAGTTCGGCGCCGACCGCGTCGCCGCCCTGCCCTGCGACGTCACCGACGAGGCGCAGGTCGCCGCCCTCCTCGACCTCGCCGAGGAGCGCCACGGCCGCCTCGACATCCTCGTCAACAACGCCGGCCTCGGCGGCACCGCCGACCTCGTCGACATGACCGACGAGCAGTGGGACAAGGTCCTCGACGTCACCCTCAACGGCACCTTCCGCTGCACCCGCGCCGCACTGCGCCGCCTGAAGGCCGCGGGCACGGGAGGCGTCGTCGTCAACAACGCCTCGGTGGTCGGCTGGCGGGCCCAGAAGGGCCAGGCCCACTACGCCGCGGCCAAGGCCGGCGTCATGGCGCTCACCCGCTGCGCCGCCCTGGAGGCCGCCGCGTACGGGGTACGGGTCAACGCCGTCTCGCCGAGCCTGGCCATGCACCCGCACCTCGCGAAGGTCACCACCCCCGAGCTCCTGGCGGAACTGACCGCACGCGAGGCGTTCGGGCGGTACGCCGAGCCGTGGGAAGTGGCCAACGTCATCGTGTTCCTCGCCAGCGGGTACTCCTCGTACCTGACCGGGGAGGTCCTCTCGGTCAGCAGCCAGCACCCGTGAGCCGTCGACCGTGGTGAGCCCGGCGCCCGAGCGGCGCGACGAACTCCTCGCCACCGCCGCCGAGGTCTTCGCCGCCCAGGGGTACGACGCCACCACCGTCCGCAAGATCGCGGACGCGGCGGGCATCCTCGCCGGCAGCCTCTACTACCACTTCGACTCCAAGGAGTCGATGCTCGACGAGATCCTCTCCGGCTTCCTGAACGAGCTCTGGGCGAGGTACGACGCCGTACTCGCCTCCGGCCTCGGCCCCAGGGAGACCATCGAGGCCCTCGTCACCGAGTCCTTCCGCGAGATCGACCGGCACCGCGCCGCCGTCGCCATCTACCAGCGGGAGTCCCGGCACCTGCGGGAGCAACCGCGCTTCGGCTACCTCGACGACTCGCAACAGCAGTTCGAGAGGGCCTGGCTCGGCACGCTGGAGCGCGGGGTCGCGGCCGGGGTGTTCCGCGCCGACCTCGACGTCCGGCTGACGTACCGCTTCGTGCGCGACACCGTCTGGGTCGCCGCGTCCTGGTACCGGCCCGGGGGGCAGCACAGCCCGGAGGAGATCGCCCGCCAGTACCAGTCCATGGTCCTCGAGGGCGTCGCACTCCGTACATGACATGCCATGACAAGACATGACCCACGTCCACGTCCACGTCACGCGACGTGGCGTGGCGTGGCGTGATCGACGTTCGTGAGACAGGAAAGAGGAGCGGCCATGGCCGAGGCATACATCATCGAAGCGGTCCGCACCCCCGTCGGCAGGCGGAACGGCGGGCTCGCCGCCGTCCACCCCGCCGACCTCGGCGCCCACGTGCTGAAGGCGCTGATGGAGCGCGCGGGCGCCGACCCCGCCGCCGTCGAGGACGTCGTCTTCGGCTGCCTCGACACCGTCGGCCCGCAGGCCGGCGACATCGCCCGCACCGCCTGGCTGGCCGCGGGCCTGCCGGAGGAGGTGCCCGGTGTGACCGTCGACCGGCAGTGCGGATCCTCCCAGCAGGCCCTGCACTTCGCCGCGCAGGGAGTCCTGTCCGGTACCCAGGACCTGGTGGTCGCGGGCGGCGTGCAGAACATGTCCCTCGTCCCCATCGCCTTCGCCAGCCGCCAGGCCGCCGCGCCGCTCGGCCTGACCGACGGTCCGTACATCGGCTCCGAGGGCTGGCGTGCCCGCTACGGCGACCAGCCCGTCAACCAGTTCCACGGCGCCGAGCTCATCGCCACGAAGTGGGGCATCTCCCGCCGGGACATGGAGGAGTTCGCCCTGCGCTCGCACCAGCGGGCCGCCCGCGCCATCGACGAGGGCCGCTTCGCACGGGAGATCGTGCCGTACGGCGACGTGACCACCGACGAGGGCCCCCGCCGCGACACCACCCTGGAGAAGATGGCGGGCCTGAACCCGGTTGTCGAGGGCGGCCGGCTGACCGCCGCGGTCTCCTCGCAGGTCTCCGACGGCGCCTCGGCGATGCTGATCGCCTCGGAGCGGGCCGTACGGGAGCACGGCCTGACGCCCCGCGCCCGCGTCCACCACCTCTCCGTCCGGGGCGAGGATCCGATCCGCATGCTCTCCGCGCCGATCCCGGCCACGGCGTACGCGCTCAAGAAGGCCGGGATGACGCTCGACGACATCGACCTGGTGGAGATCAACGAGGCCTTCGCCTCGGTCGTCCTCGCCTGGCTGAAGGAGACCGGCGCCGACCCGGACAAGGTCAACGTCAACGGCGGGGCCATCGCCCTCGGCCACCCGCTCGGCGCGACCGGCACCAAGCTGACGACCACCCTGCTGCACGAGCTGGAGCGCACCGGCGGCCGCTACGGCCTGCAGACGATGTGCGAGGGCGGCGGCCAGGCCAACGTCACCATCATCGAGCGCCTCTGAACGACGGCCGCCACAGGAACATGCCCGCCGGGGTGACGCCACCCCGGCGGGCATGTTCCTGCGGTCCGAACCTCAGCCGGTGGCGCGCGGCAGCGACTCCAGCGTCGCCCGCGCCTCCGCCATGATCCGGTCGACGAGCTCGGCACACGACGGCAGATCGTCGATGAGCCCCGCGACCTGACCGGAGGCCATCACCCCGAGATCCGTCCGGCCCTCCACCATCGAGGCCTTGAGCAGCATCGGGGTGTTGGCCGCCAGCAGGATCTGGCTCCAGGTCATCTCCTTGCCGTGCTTCATCGCCAGACCGTCCCGGATCATCCGCGCCCAGCTCGTCTCCGTCTCACGGCGGAAGGCGGCGGCGTGCCGGACCGCCCGCAGCAGCGAGGCGGCCCGGCCCGAGCGCTCCAGCGCGTCGACGAGCTCCGTGCGCAGCATGCGGTGCGGCAGACCGTCGACGGCGGTGGTGACGGTGACGTCCTGGACCGCGGCGGCCAGATAGCGGGCCTTCACCGCGTCCGGCACTGTCGAGTCGGAGGTGAGCAGGAAGCGGGTGCCCATGGCGACCCCGGCCGCGCCGTGGGCGAGCGCCGCGACGAGCCCGCGCCCGTCGCGGAAGCCGCCGGCCGCGATCACGGGGATGTCCACGGCGTCCACGATCTGCGGGAGCAGGACCGTGGTGGCGACGCTGCCGGTGTGACCGCCGCCCTCGCCGCCCTGCACGAGCACCGCGTCGGCGCCCCACGCGGCGACCTTCTCGGCATGCCGCTTGGCCCCGATGGAGGGGATCACGACGACGCCCGCGTCCTTGAGCCGCGCGATGAGCTCGCGCGAAGGGGCGAGTGCGAAGGAGGCGACCCGTACGCCCTCGTCGATGATGATCTGCACGCGCTCGCCCGCGTCCCCGGCGTCCGCGCGCAGGTTCACGCCGAAGGGCGCGTCCGTACGCGACCTGACCTCGCGCACCGCCGAGCGGAGCTGGTCGACGGTCATGGTCGCCGACGCGAGGATCCCGAGCGCGCCCGCGGCGGCGGTCGCCGAGACCAGCCGGGGACCGGCCACCCACCCCATGCCGGTCTGGACGAGGGGGTGCCGCACCCCGACCAGCTCGGTGAGGCGGGTGGCGATCGTGACGTCGCTCATGCGGGAACCTCGCGGTAGCGCAGCCCCTTCGGGTCGATCTCCTCGCGGATCAGCCGCAGTTCCTCGGCGGTGGGCTCGCGGGTGTACGGCACCTCGTCGGGAACGGTGAGCGCGAACCCGGTGGCCTCCGCGACCTGCTCGACGGTGACACCGGGGTGCAGCGAGCGCAGCCGCATGGTCCGGTCCGGGGTGTCGAAGTCGAAGACGCCCAGATCGCTGACGACCTCCGGGACGCGGTGGTAGCGGCTCGCGGAGGGGCCGGCCGCGGCGGCGCGGTCGTAGCCGACCCCGGAGACCATGTCGACCCGCTCGACGAAGACCCGCGCCGAGTGCTTGGGGACCCAGTAACTCGTCGGGTTGTTCAGGGTGTTGACCGGTGCGCCGCGGACGCCGAGCAGCTGCCGCTTGGGTCGCGCCCAGTCGCCGATGCAGCTGATGTTCTGGTTGCCGTACCGGTCGATCTGGCTCGCGCCCATCATCACGTGCCGCCGCCCGGTGCTGACGAGGGCCAAATGCTGGCGGTACGGCAGCCAGCCCTCCACCACTCGGGGCGGTGCGCCGAGAGCCGGTGCGTCGCCGATGAGCAGCGCCTCGCCGTCGGTCAGGAGCAGGTCGGGGGAGAAGGTGAGCCGCGCGAGCCGGGCCCCGATCATCGGGACGGTGCCCATCGGGGAGGCCAGGATCTCGCCCGCGTCCCGCCAGGCCTCGGCGCACGCCACCACGCAGTACTCGGCCTTCGTCGCCTTCGTCGCTTCCGTCGTGCTGCTGCCGCTCATGCTTCCCCCTCGTGGAACGCCGCCACCGCGGCCTGGTACGCGTCCTCGTCGCCGGACAGGAACCGCTCGGTGAAGGCCCGCCAGGCCTCCGGATCGCGAGCGGCGGCGACGTAGGCGCGCTGGAACGTCTCGTCGCGGTCGTAGTCCGGCGCGCAGGAGGTGAAGTGCGCGCCGTTCGGGGTCTCGACGACACCGTTCACGAACGCGCGCTTCACGAGCAGCGACTGCGGTCCCGAGTCCTTCAGCAGCTCGGAGGTCTCCACGATCCGCTCGCACGAGACGTACGCGGCGTCCGCGGCCTCGCAGAACAGATCGTCGAAGTACGGGTCGGGGCCCAGGTACTGGCCGTTGCCGTGGGCGTCGGCGCGGTTGAGGTGGACCAGCGCGGCGTCCAGGCGCAGCGCGGGCACGGCGACGAACTCCTCACGGTCGTCGTACGGCGAAGTCACCGTACGCAGCGCTGGGTTGACGCTCATCAGGTCGGAGCCGAGCCCGGCCCGGACGGGCATGAAGGGCAGACGCTGCGCGGCGGCGGTCAGCCCCCACATGACCATGGCCTCGTCCAGCTCCACCATCTCGAACGCGCCGTTCTGCCGGGCCGCCACGAAGTGCGGCTCCAGCGGGACGGAATCCAGGGTGGCGAAGGCGGCGACCAGCTTGCGGACCTTCCCGGCGGCGGCGAGCAGCCCGACGTCCGGGCCGCCGTAGGAGACGACGGTCAGATCGGTGAGGTCCGAACGCAGCAGCGCCCGGACCAGAGCCATCGGCTTGCGCCGCGAGCCCCAGCCGCCGATGCCGATCGTCATCCCGCTCTCCAGGCGGCCGACGACCTCCTCGGCGGTCATCGTCTTGTCCCTGCTCACGACTGCTCCTCCTTGACCGTCTTGTGCGTGGGGTGCGCCGCCTCCGTGCCGAAGGTGTCGCGGACCCGGTCGGCGACACCACTGAGATTGGCCTCGAAGGTGAAGCCCTGCTCGAAGCGGTAGCTGCGGTGGACGTCCACCGGGTCGATGCCGTTGATCGCGGCCTTGGCGAGCCGGATCAGCTGCCCGTCCTTGGCCGCGATCTCCCGGGCCAGCTCAAGGGCCTCCTTCCGCAGCCCTTCGCGCGGGACGACCCGCCACACCGAGCCGTGCCCGAGCAGCTCCTGGGCGGTGATGGTGCGCGAGGTGTAGTACAGGGCCCGCATCAGATGCTGGGGGACCAGCCGGGAGAGATGGGTGGCCGCGCCGAGCGCGCCACGGTCCAGCTCGGGCAGGCCGAAGGTCGCGTCGTCGGAGGCGACGACGACGTCGGCGTTGCCGACGAGACCGATCCCGCCGCCCAGGCAGAAGCCGTGGACGGCGGCGACCACCGGCACCTCGCAGTCGTAGACGGCGGCGAACGCCTCGTAACAGCCGCGGTTCGCGCCGAGCAGGGCGTCGTGCCCGCTCGTGCGCTGGATTTCCTTGATGTCGACGCCGGCGTTGAAACCGCGCCCCCCGGCGGCCAGCACCACGCAGCGCACCTCGGGGTCGGCGCCGGCGGCGCGTACCGCGGCGGCCAGGTCGTACCAGCCCTGTACGGGAAGGGCGTTGACCGGGGGGAAGTCCACGGTGACGACGGCGATGCCCTCTTCCGGGGCGGAGGTGGAGACACCCATGAGCAGATCAGCTACCTTTCCACCTAACGTTTGTTAGGTGGAAGATAGCAGCGGTTCGCGCGCTGCGGGAGGTACCCATTGGCAGCGATCATCGATCTGACGGGATCCGTCGCCGTCGTCACCGGCGGCACACGGGGTGTCGGCGCGGGAATCACCCGCGCCCTGCTGGAAGCCGGTGCGGAGGTCGTGACCTGCGCGCGACGGCCACCCGACGCACCCGTCGGGGCGGCGGGGCGCACGGCCCGCTTCCTCCCCGTCGACCTGCGCGACCCGGCGGCGGTCGCCGGATTCTTCGAGCGGGTCCGCGACGACCACGGACGGCTCGACACCCTCGTCAACAACGCCGGCGGAACGCCGTTCCGGATGCTCGACGAGGGAGGGGCCGAGCGACAGGCCCGCGTCGTCGAGCTGAACCTCGTCGCCCCGCTGACCGCCTCCCTCGCCGCGTACGAGGTGATGCGCCACCAGGCCGGGGGAGGGTCGATCGTCATGATCGGCAGCGTCAGCGGCACCCGCCCGTCACCGGGGAGCGCGGCCTACGGAGCCGCGAAGGCCGGACTCGACAACCTCGCCCGCTCCATGGCCGTGGAATGGGCACCCCGGGTCCGGGTCAACACGGTCGTCCTCGGCATGGTGCGCACCGAACTGTCCCACCTGCACTACGGGGACGAGGAGGGTGTCGCCGCCGTCGGCCGGACCGTCCCCCTCGGCAGGCTCGCCGAGCCCGCCGATATCGGCGACGCCTGCGTCTTCCTCGCCTCCGACCGCGCCGCCTACATCAGCGGCGCCAGCCTGCACGTCCACGGCGGCGGGGAACGCCCCGGCTTCCTCGACGCCGCCACCGTCAACCACTGACGGTCGCTCACGGCCCGAGCCACCCCGAAGCTCATCCCTCATCGCTCATCCCTCATCGCTCAGCGAAAGGAACACACCATGCCAGGACTGTGCAGCGGACGCGTCGTCATCGTCACCGGGGCGGGCCGCGGCCTCGGCCGCGCGCACGCGCTCGCCTTCGCCGCCGAGGGCGCCAAGGTCGTCGTCAACGACCTCGGAGTCGCCCCGGACGGCAGCGGAGGAGGCGCGGGCCCCGCCCAGCAGGTCGTCGACGAGATCACGGCGGCGGGCGGGGAAGCCGTCGCCCACGGCGGCGACATCGCCACCGCCGACGGCGCGGCCTCGCTGATCACCACCGCCCTTGAGGCCTTCGGCCGGCTCGACACGCTCGTCAACAACGCCGGGTTCCTGCGCGACCGCATGCTGGTCAACCTGGACGAGGACGAGTGGGACGCCGTCATGCGCGTCCACCTCAAGGGCCACTTCCTGCCGCTCAAGTACGCCACCGCGCACTGGCGCGCCGAGGCCAAGGCCGGCCGGACGCCCGAGGCGCGAGTGATCAACACCAGCTCGGGTGCCGGTCTCCTCGGCAGCGTAGGCCAGGGCAACTACGCCGCCGCCAAGGCCGGAATCGTCGGCCTCACCCTCGTCGCCGCCGCCGAGGCGGGACGTTACGGCGTCCAGGTCAATGCGATCGCCCCCGCCGCCCGCACCCGGATGACCGAGCGGACCTTCGCCGAGACGATGGCCGCCCCCGAGGGCGACGCCTTCGACGCCATGGCCCCCGAGAACGTCTCCCCCCTCGTCGTCTGGCTCGGCTCCGCCGCCTCCGCCGGAGTGACAGGACGGGTCTTCGAGGCCGAGGCCGGCCGGATCACCGTCATGGAGGGCTGGCGGCCCGGCCCCACGGCCGACAAGGGCGCCCGCTGGACACCCGCGGAGGCCGGCGACACGGCGCTGAAGCTCCTCGCCGAGGCGGAGCCCCCGCAGCCCGTGTACGGGGCACGCTGATCGATCTCCCCACCCTGCGGGGCGGACTCGCGGCCTCAGGCCACGAGCCCACCCCGCGGCGCGTTCCGCTCTCTCGGCAGACCCTTCGCGCCATGTTCCGCCCCCTGCGGGTCCTTCCGCCCCGCGTTCCACCCCCTCCGGGGGGCCTTTCCCGCTCACCGGGAAACGGCGCTCCCCGCGCTCATCCGTACCGGCCTAGACGAGTCATTCCGAATGATCAGTGGTCGTAGGCGATCAGTGATCGTGTGACCGGCTGGCGGGTCTTGTGGTTGTGCCAGATCGCGGCGGC
>NZ_JBSGTX010000038.1:9620-79940 GCF_053607625.1 Streptomyces sp. NPDC055103 | reverse complement strand
GTAGCGGGGACAGGATTTGAACCTGCGACCTCTGGGTTATGAGCCCAGCGAGCTACCGAGCTGCTCCACCCCGCGTCGGTAAACACGACTCTACGTCATGACCGGGGCAAAGACGAAATCGGTTCCTCAGCAGCCGCAGTCGTCCGAATCCACCGGCGCCGTGAGCGGGTCAGCGGCCTTCTCCGCGGGCCCTTCCCAGGTCTCGTAGGCGAAGCCCTCGCGCACCCAGTACTCGAAGCCGCCGAGCATCTCCTTCACCTGGAAGCCCAGCTCGGCGAGAGCCAGCGCGGCGCGCGTGGCGCCGTTGCAGCCGGGGCCCCAGCAGTACGTGACGACCGGCACGGACTTGTCGAGCAGCTGCTCGGCCTGCTCGGGGACGAGCGCGGTCGGCAGGTGGAGGGCGCCGGGGACGTGCCCCTGGTCCCAGGAGGCCGTGGAGCGCGAGTCGATCACGACGAAGCCCGGGTCCGTGCCCTCGGCGACCGCGGTGGCCAGGGCGGAGGCGACGTCGGAGACGTCCGCGTGGAAGGCGAGGCTGGCGGAGAAGTAGGCCGCAGCGGCGGCGGGAGAGGCCGGCGGGGTGCGGAGCACGGGGTTGACCTGCGTCGTTGTCGTCGTCATGGTGATCAATCTACGGATGATGATCATCGCGTTGAAGCGTGAATCCACGGCGGTCGAGGGCCTCGGCCGGGGAATCCCGGGCGCTCAACACGGGGTGGCGTGGATCTCACGCAACGAGACCGTTCGGACCGTCCGATCGACGCGGCTCGTGTCACATCGGCAGGGTTCCATCCGTCATGACGACATGACGACATGACGGGACGCGAAGGGGGAGATCGGCGAGTGAACGACGAACTGAACGACGAACTGAACGGCGGACCGGACGCCGACCCGCGCGCAGAGCCCGACCACGGCAAGGAAGCTCTGGCCCGGCGGTTCGAGGCCGACCGGGGGCACCTGCGGGCCGTGGCCTACCGGATGCTCGGCTCGCTCAGCGAGGCGGAGGACGCCGTCCAGGAGGCCTGGTTCAAGCTCAGCCGCACCGACGTCAGCGCGGTGGAGAACCTCAGCGGCTGGCTGACCACGGTCGTCGGCCGCGTCTGCCTCGACATGCTGCGCTCCCGCGGCTCGCGCCGCGAGGACCCGCTGGAGTACTACCTCCCCGACCCGGTCGTCAGCCTCGCCGACGCCACGCACCCCGAGCACACGGCGGAGCTCACCGAGTCCGTCGGCCTCGCGCTCCTCGTCGTCCTGGAGACGCTGTCGCCCGCCGAGCGGCTCGCGTTCGTCCTGCACGACATGTTCGCCGTCCCCTTCGACGAGATCGCGCTGATCGTGGACCGCACCCCGGCCGCGACCCGCCAGCTCGCCGGCCGGGCCCGCCGCCGGGTGCAGGACGCCTCGCCCGCCGCCGGGCCGGACGCGCGCCGCCAGCGGGAGATCGCCGACGCCTTCCTCGCCGCCGCGAACGGCGGCGACTTCGAGGGCCTGCTGGCGGTCCTCGACCCCGACGTGGTGCTGCGCGCGGACGGCGGGAAGGTCCTCGCGGCCGCCTCCAAGATCGTGCGGGGCGCCGAGGCCGTCATCGCGCAGGCCCTCATGTACGCGAAGTTCCGGCAGGCGGCGCTGCCGGTCGTGGTCAACGGCGCGCCCGCGTTCGTCGCGGTCGTCGACGGCCGCCCGACCGTCCTCATGTCGTTCACGATCGCCGGCGACCGCATCGTCGGGCTCCAGGTCCTGGCGGACCCGGAGCGGCTCGAAGGGCTCGGCCTCTCGGACGAGGACCTGGCCCGCGCGACCTTCTGAGGCCGGGCTCCCGGGCACCGCGCTGCGCATGCGGGAGGGGATCTTTCGTGCGAATTTGTACGAGTTGGTCCCCTCCCGTCCGCGAACCCGCAAAGGTGGCCGCTGTGCGACTGACTCCTGAGGAGGCCCGCCGGACGGCGGCCGACGCCTGGATCCGGGGCTTCCCGATCCTCGCCGACTACCGCACGATGTACGCGCAGGCGATCGACGCCGACGACCCCCGGTACGTGGGGGGCTTCGGCTGCTTCCGGCACTACTCGGAGCCGTTCACCGCGGCCAACACCGACGTCGTGACCCCGAACAACGACACCCCGTACTCCTGGGCATGGCTCGATCTGCGCGCCGAGCCCGTCGTGGTCTCCGTCCCGGCCGTCGACCGCTACTACGTCCTGCCGTTCCACGACCTCGACACCGTGTACGTCGGCTTCGTCGGCGCCCGGACGACCGGCCAGGAGGCCGGCGACTACGTCCTCGCGGGCCCCGGCTGGAACGGCACCGTCCCCGAGGGCGTCGCCGGCGTGCTGCGCGCCGACACCTTCCTCGTCGGCGTCGTCGGCCGCACCTACCTGGCCGGCCCCGAGGACGTACCCGCCCTGCGCGCGATCCAGGAGCAATACCTGCTGCGCCCCCTCTCCACGTACACGGACACGGCCGCGCCGCACCCCGTCGACGAGCCGGTCTGGCCGGTCTGGCGCGAGGAGGACCTCGGGAACGTCCAGTTCTTCACGCTCCTCGACTTCCTGCTCCAGTTCTTCCCCGCCCTGGAGGAGGACCGCGAACTGCGCACGCGGCTGGCGGCGCTCGGCGTCTCCGGCACGGGCGAGTTCGAACCGTCCTCACTGGCCCCCGACATCCGTAAGGCCGTCGAGCAGGGCATCGCCGACGCCCGGGCCCGGCTGGAGGAGGCCATGGACGCCACGACGGACTCCACCGGCCTCTTCGGCACGCGGGCGGAGCTCGGCGACGACCACCTCGGGCGGGCGGTCGCCGCGGCCATGGGGCTGTACGGCCTCCCCGCGGCCGAGGCCTGGTACGGCGGCTGGGTGACGGACGACCGGGGCAACCGGCCCCCGAACGCCGCCGATCACGACCACGTCGTCCACTTCCCGGCCGGACACCTCCCGCCGGCCCGCTTCTTCTGGTCGGCCACGATCTACCGGCTGCCCGAACGCCTCCTCGTCGACAACGAGATCGACCGGTACTCGATCGGCGACCGCACCCCCGGGCTCGTGTACGACGACGACGGCGGCCTCACCCTTTACGTACGGAAGGACCGCCCGGCCGACCCTGGGCAGGCCTCGAACTGGCTGCCGGCGCCCGACGGGCCCTTCACCGTCGTCGTCCGGATCTACGGCCCCGACCCGTCGGTCCTCGACGGCCGCTGGCGGCTCCCGCCCCTCACCGTCGCCGGATGACGACCGTTCAGCTCTCCCGGCCGGTCACCCAGTTCATGGCCGTCAGGGAGACGGCGGCACTCGCGACGCCGAGGACGGAGCCCGCGACGACATCACCCGGGTAGTGCACCCCTGTGTGCACCCGGGAGTAGCCCACGGCCACCGCCAGCGCCCCGAGAGGCACGGCGGCGACGGGCATGACGACCCCCACGGAGGCGGCGAACGCGACCGCCGAAGCGGTGTGCCCGGAGGGGAAGGACGCCGAGTCCGGCATGGGGACGTGCCGGCCCACCACGACCCGGGCCGCCTCCCGGTCCGGCCTCGGCCTGCGGACGAGCCGCTTGCCCAGCAGATTGGCCGAGGCCGAGGCCACCGCGATCGCCCCGACGCCCGCGAGGGCCGCCCGGCGGGGCCGGCCGGGGACGAGCGCGAGCGCGGCGGCGACGGCGAGCGAGATCTTGGAGTGGTTCGCCGCGGTGGAGAGCCGGCGCAGCGCGGTGTCGAGCGTGGGCGTGGGGGTGGCGGCCACGGCGGCGTACACGGCGCCGTCGACGGCCCGGAGGTCGTGCAGGACCGCCCGGAGGGTCTCCGTCTCCACCGTCTCCGCTGTCATGTCCGTCATGCGCCGCTCCTTGCGATGGTTCAGGGGGTACGGGGTGTGTGGAAGGCGAGCGTCGTGATCCGCCGCCAGTCGAGGGGCGGCAGGGGCGGCACCGTCCCCGGCCGGTCGCGGGGGACGAGGACCCGCAGGGCGCCGGGGCGGAGCGTGCAGACGACCGGGGTGGGCAGGGTCAGCGCCTCGCCGTCGACGGCGACGGAGATGGTCCCGCTGCCGCTGCCTCCGCCACTGCCGTTGCCGCTGCCTCCGCCACTGCCACTGCCGTTGCCGTTGCCGTTGCTTCTGGCGTTCGCCACGACCTCGACCCTACGGGCCGTCAGGATGTTCAGGCCGGCCGCCTGGGCCCCCCGTACCGCCAGCTCCGCGGCCTGCGCGGCGCCGTCCACGCGGATGCCGATCACCCCGAGCTCGCCCTTGTCCAGGCGCGGGCGGTGGGCGGAGGCGACGCCGAAGGGATCGGGCGCGGCGTAGGCGTTGTTGCTGACGAGGAGCGCCTGCTGCGCCGGGAGCCGGAGGGCGTCGACGGTCGCGTCGAGGCGGGCGCCCTCGCCGCCCTGGAGCAGGTCGGGCAGGACCTCGACCGCGGTGCCGGCCTTCGCGTCGCGGTACTCGGGGCGCTGGACGACGTCCGCGTACACACCGAAGGAGACGGTGTTGACGAAGGGCCGCCCCGCCACCTCGCCCAGGTCGACCCGGAGCTCCTCGCCGTCGGTCAGCGCGTTCAGGCAGTTCGCCGGGTCGGTGCGGTCGAGGCCCAGGTCCATGGCGAAGTGGTTGCGGGTGCCCGCCGAGATGACGAGGAACGGCAGGTCGTACTCGGCGGCCACGGCGGCGACCAGCGCCTGGGTGCCGTCACCGCCGGCCACACCGAGGAGGTCGGCGCCGTCGGCCACGGCCTTCCGGGCGAGCGCGGTGACATCGGTCTGCGCGGACAGGTCGAGCAGCACGACCTGGGCGCCCAGCGCCTCCGCGCGCGCCACGAGCCCGAAGCGGCCGACCTTCCCGCCCCCGGACTTCGGGTTCATGATCAGGACGGGCCGCCGCGGACGGGCCGCGGGCGCGCCGCGCATCAGCGCCTGCGCCTCCCGGTCGGGGCGGCGCAGGGCGGTCCGCGCGCAGCCGAGCGCCACGCCCCAGAGGGCGAGGGCCACCAGCGCGTTGCCCCAGACGCCGCCGACGACGTACAGGACGAACACGGCGATCGGCGCTCCCACGGCGAGCAGCGCGCCGAGCACCCGTACGGGTCCTCGGTGGGCGAGGAACCACCAGACGCCCATGGCCGCGACGGCGAGCCCCACGAGCCCGCTCAGAAGGATCAGCACCCCGCCCGTCAGGGCCGTCAGAAGCGCGACGACCGCGGCGGCCGCCGCCGCCAGCGCACAACGGGCCAGCCGCCGGGCCGTACCCGCCGGATCACCGGAACCGCTCGCCGTCACCGACCCCACCTCCACGCTCCGGATCCACAGTCCCCCACGCTCCCCCATCTCGCGCCCCGGAAGGACCCGTTCGGCGCAAAAAGATCTTCCTTCAGGGGCGTAGGCCCTGTGCGGCGAGGGCCGCCGTACCGGCGGCGGCGTGCTCACCCCCGGCGAGCAGCAGGGTGCGCGCCGACTGGTAGCGGCTGCCGGCCGCGTCGAACGCCCCCGCCGCGGCGAGCAGTCCCGGCACGTCGCCGTCGAGGAGGGCCTCCGCCCGGTCCAGCTGGGCGGTGGCGACCGGATGGCCGGCGACCGTGGTCCGGGCGGCGGCGATCCGGGCCCGCGCGTCCGGGTGCCCGGCGAGCACGGAGGCCTCCGCCCTGAGGGCCACGTACCAGTGCAGCCAGATCCAGGTGACCCACTTCCACACCCGCTCCGGCTCCGGCTCGACCCGGTCGAGGGCCGCGTGGGCGTCCCCTTCGTGGAGCAGGACCGTGGCGTCGAGGATCGCGCCGTAGCCGTGGCGGTACTCCTCCGCCGTGCCCGCCCGGTCGACGACCGCGAGCCACTCCGCCCGGGCGGCGCGGTCGCCGCGCAGACCGTGGACCATGGCGACCGAGGCGGCCGCGGGGCCGAGGGAGAAGGACTGCTGACGGCCGCCCCGCTCCCAGGCGTCGAGGAACCTGACGCTGCCGGTGAGTACGTCGTCGGCCCGGCCGGAGAAGGCGTCCGCGACCAGGAGCCAGGACGTGGCGTGGTGGCCCGCCTCGGCGAGGAGCGGATGACCGGCGAGGTCCCTGCCCCAGCGACGGGCCTCCGGCAGCCGGCCCGCGCCGAGGGCGGTTCCGGAGGCCATGGCGAGGGCGTCGAGGAGCTCGTGCGTCCGCGCGGGCGTCGGCGGCAGGGGGTCCAGGAGGTCGATCCTGCGGCGCGCGGCGGCCGCGGCGGCGAAGCTGTCACCGGCCCAGCTCCGGGCGCCGGAGAGCGCGTCGAGGGCGGCGGACTCCGCGACCGGGTCGCCCGCGCCCCGGGCGAACGCGACGGCCCGCTCGGCGAGGGCGACCGTCTCCTCCACGGTGTTGTCCGTGGCCCCCTGGACGGCACCGAACGCGTCCGCGAGCACGGCGGCCTCGGCGAGCGCGACGGCGGCCGCGCCCGTACTCAGGCCATCACCGAGACCGTCATCGGCACTGGTATCCGCACCCGCACCGAGACGGTCACCGGCACCCGCCCCCGCGCCGGTATTCACACCCGTACCGCCCCCACCCCCGACCAGCTCCCGCGCCTCCACCAGGAGAGCGGCCACCTCCTCCACCGACGGGAGGCGCGTGAACTCGCTGGAGAAGCGGTACGCGACGGTGGCGGCGGCCGCCAGGTCGCGGCCGGCCCCGGCGAGGTCCCCGGCCCGGCGGGCGGCCTCCCCGGCGGCCCGGTGCAGCCGGAACATGTCGTCGCCGAGCCGCCGGCACCCGGCCACCGCGGCGGCGAGCCGCAAGCACTCCCCCGCACCGGCGACCACACCGGAACCCGCACCGGCACCGGCACCCGCCTCGCCGCAGTCGTCGCCACCGGCGAGCACCGCGGCCTGCTCGTACCGCTCCTGTGCCTCGCCGAGCAGATGGCGGGCGAAGGCGGACTCCGCCAGGGACAGGGCGAGCCGGTGGGCGTCCGCGCGCAGCTCCTGCCGCTCGGCGGCCCAGGCGAGGGCGCCGCGGAGGTCCTCCGCCACGGCGTCGAACCGGGCACGCCAGTCCGCGCCGTCGACGTCGTCCAGGAGGCCGGCGGCCCGGGCCAGGCACCACTCCAGGTGCCGGGAACGGACGGCGACCGACTCACCGGCCTCGGCGAGCCGCTCGGCGCCGTACTGCCGGATGGTCTCCAGGGCCCGGTAGCGGGTGCCGGCGGCGGACGGCACCACGGTGAGCAGGCTCTGCTCGGCGAGTCGGCCGAGCCCGTCGGCGATCGCCCCGGCGCCGAGCGGGGCGAGACCCGCGACCTCCGCGGCCGCGTCGGCGGTGAACGGCACCACGAAGACCGACACCCGGCGCAGCAGCGCCCGGTCCGCCGGCTGCAGCAGGTCGTGGCTCCAGTCGAGGACCGCCCGCACCGACCGGTGCCGGTCGGCGGCCCGGGGCCCGCCGGAGAGGATCCGCAACTGGTCCGAGAGCCCGGCGACAAGACCGTCGAGCCCGAGCGTGGGCACGCGCGCGGCCGCCAGCTCGATGGCCAGGGCCATCCCGTCGAGCCGTTCGCAGAGGGACACCACCGTGTCGCGTACCGCCGGGTCCGGCGACAGACCGACCGCCGCCGCCCGTTCCAGGAAGAGCTCGACGGCCTCCGATTCGCCGCCCCCGGCCCGCGACAGCGGCGGAACGGGGAAGACCCGCTCGAACGGCACCATCAGCCGGGCCCGGCTCGTCACGAGCACCCGCACGCGCGGGCAGGCCGCGAGCAGCCGCTCCAGGAAGGGCGCCACCCCGTCGCGTATCTGCTCGCAGTTGTCCCAGACCAGCAGCGCCTGACGGTCCGCCAGCGCGGCGAACAGCGTCGCGTCGACACCGCGCCCGGGCTGCTCGCCGACGCCGACGGCGGCCGCGACGGCCGCGGCCACCCGGCCCGGATCGGTGACCGGGGACAGGTCGACGAACCACACCCCGTCGGAGACGTCACCGGCCAGCTCCGCGGCGACGGCCAGCGCGAGCCGCGTCTTGCCCACGCCGCCCGGCCCGACGGCGGTGACCTGCCGGTGCGCCTTCAGCAGGGAGGCGAGCTCCCCGCGCTCCCGCACCCGCCCGACGAACGCCGTCAGCGGCGCGGGCAGAAGGGGCGCCACCGGCTCGGCGGGGGCGGACTCGGCCGCGCGGCGGGAGAGCGCCCGCCGGTCCGGCACCGCGAGCTTGCGGAGCAGCGAGGAGACGTGCGACTCGACGGTCCGTACGGAGAGGAACAGCCGCGCGGCGATCTCCGCGTTGCTGAGGTGCTCCCCGAGGAGAGCGAGCACGTCGGCTTCCCGGGACGAGATCACTGAAGTGGACACGCCGTCATTATCGGCGCGTGCGGAGTCCTTTCCGCGGTCCTTCCGCAGTCCGCCCCGCAGTCCGCCCCGCAGTCCACTCCGTACTCCGTTCCGTACTCCGTTCCGTACTCACCACGGAGGCGCGACCCGCCCGACTGACGGAGAGTGGAACCACGGCGAACGAGACCCCGCCGGAGACCACCGCCTCGCACACCACAGGAGTGACCATGCCCGGTACGTCCACCACCCAGGGAATCAAGACGGTCCTGCACCCCGTGTCGGACCTGGCGAAGGCCAAGGCCGTGTACGCCGCCCTGCTCGGCGTCCCGCCGCAGATCGACGAGTCGTACTACGTCGCCTTCGAGGCGGCCGGCCAGCACATCGGGCTGCTCCCGGGCGGCGGCCCGCAGGGCCTGACCTCCTCGCTCGCCTACTGGCACGTGCCGGACATCGAGGCGAAGCTCGCCGAGGTGACCGCCGCGGGCGCCACCGTGAAGGACCCGGCGAAGGACGTCGGCGGCGGCCGCCTCGTGGCCACCGTCGTCGACGCCGACGGCAACCTCATCGGCCTCCTCCAGGACAGCTGAGCGACCGGCGATGACCACCGCGCCCCGCTCCCGCGCCCAGCGCCGCCAGGACACCGAGCACCGGCTCGCCCACGACGTCGACGTCTGGGTCGCCACCGCCTCACCGGACGGCACGCCGTACCTCGTACCGCTGTCCTTCGACTGGGACGGTGAGGCCCTGCTCGTGTCCACCCCGGCGAACAGCCCGACCGGCCGCAATCTGGCCGCCACCCGGCGCGTCCGCCTGGGGCTCGGCCTCACCCGCGACGTGTCGCTGATCGACGGCGACGTCGAGGTCCTCGCCCTCGACGCGCTGCCGCGGGACCGGGGCGACCGCTTCGCCGAACGCACCGGCTTCGACCCGCGCACCGAGGCGGCCCCGTACCGCTGGTTCCGCATCACCCCGCACCGCGTCCAGGCCTGGCGCGAGGTGAACGAACTCCCGCAGCGCGAACTGATGCGCGCCGGCCACCCGCTGCCCTGACCGGCAGCCCGGGAACGAGAGAGCGCCCCGACCGGTCGAACCGGTCGGGGCGCTCCTCAGTGCTCAGTAGGCCGTGTGGGACTCGAACCCACAACCAATGGATTAAAAGTCCACTGCTCTGCCAATTGAGCTAACGGCCCAGGGACAAGCACACCCGAGCAGCATAGCCCGAGAGATCCCCGGAACCGATCGGGTATCGGACATGTCCCGCCACGCAGAAGGGCCCGCACGACACCGGGGTGTCGTACGGGCCCTCTTCTGTCAGGTCACTCGACCTCAGCCGTTGCGCTTCCAGCGCGGCTTGTCGTCGCGGCGGCCGAAGGAGCTGCCACCGGTCGAACCGGTGGAGCCGGTGCCACCGCGGTGCTCGTCACGACGGCCGTACGGGCGGTCGCCGCCACCGGCGCGGAAGCCGCCGGCGGGACGGTCGTCGCGACGGTCACGGTTGAACGGACGGTCGCTGCCGCGGTGGCCGCCGGCCGGACGGTCGTTGTCACGGCGCTCGAAGGGGCGGCCGCCACGGTCGTCACGGTTGAAGCCGCCGGACGGGCGGTCGTCACGACGGAAACCACCCGAGGCCGGACGGTCGTTGTCGCGACGGAAGCCACCACGGTCGCCGCCACGGTCGTCACGGTTGAAACCACCCGACGGGCGGTCGTCACGACGGAAACCACCCGAGGCCGGACGGTCGTTGTCACGGCGGAAGCCACCGGACGGACGGTCGTTGTCGCGGCGGAAGCCACCACGGTCGCCACCGCGGTCGTCGCGGTTGAAGCCACCACGGTCGCCGCCACGGCGCTCGTAGTTGCCGCGCTCGTCGCGGGCCGGACGCTCCTCGCGGCGCTGCTCCTCGGCGCGAGCGGCACGCTCGGCCTCGACGGCAGCGGCGGCGACCTCGGCCTCGGCGGCCTCGGTCACCTCGGCGACAGCGGCCTCCGGGTCCTCGCCACGCTCACGGGCGGCGCGGGCCACCAGGCGGTCGGCCTCCTCGCGGAGCTCGACGGCACGGCGCTGGAGGCGCTCGAGCTGCTTGGTCAGGTCGACGACCTCACGCTCGGCCTGCTTGGCCGAGTTGTTCGCGGAGTCGGCCTGGACCTCGGTCAGCGAACGGGCGCCGGTGATCTCGGCGACCTCGGGCTCGAAGACGCCGGAACCACCGACGAGGTGGCGCGAGGCGTCGACGCCCGCGTCCTCCATCAGGCGGAAGATCTGGCGGCGCTGGTGCGGCAGGGCCAGGGAGACCACGACACCGGAGCGGCCGGCACGGGCGGTACGGCCCGAGCGGTGCAGGTAGTCCTTGTGGTCGCCGGCCGGGTCCACGTTGAGGACCAGGTCGATGCCGTCGACGTGGATGCCTCGGGCGGCGACGTCGGTCGCGACGAGCGCGTTGACGTAGCCCTTCTTGAAGTCCTCCAGGACGCGGGTACGGGCGCCCTGCGTCATGCCGCCGTGCAGCGCGTCGGCCTTCACGCCCGAGTCGCACAGCTGCTCGGCGATACGGTCGGCGCCCAGCTGGGTGCGGACGAAGATGATCGTGCGGCCCTTGCGGGCGGCGATCGCCGCGGTGACCGGGGCCTTGTCCTTCGGCTTCACGACGAGGACGTGGTGGGTCATGGTCGTGACGTTGCCCTGCGCGCTGTCGACCTCGTGCGTGACCGGGTCGGTCAGGTAGCGCTTGACCAGGGTGCCGATCTCGTTCTCCATGGTGGCGGAGAAGAGCATGCGCTGGCCGCCGCCGGGGATCTGGTCGAGCAGCTCGGTGACCTCGGGCAGGAAGCCCAGGTCGGCCATCTGGTCGGCCTCGTCGAGGACGGCGATCTGGACGGCCTCGAGGGAGCAGGCGCCGCGGTTGATGATGTCGCGGAGACGGCCCGGGGTGGCGACGAGGACGTCGACACCGCGCTCCAGGGCGTAGATCTGGTTGCCCATGGACGTACCGCCGCAGACGACCTTCATCTTGAGGCCGAGCACGTCGCCGTACGGCTGGAGGGCGTCCGCGACCTGCATCGCGAGCTCACGCGTCGGCGTGAGGATGATGCCGCGGGGCTTCTTCTTGTCGGTGTGACCGCCGGCCAGGCCGGCGAGCAGCGGAAGACCGAACGAGAGGGTCTTGCCGGAGCCCGTGCGGCCGCGGCCGAGGATGTCCTTGCCGGCCAGGGCGTCCGGGATGGTCGCCGCCTGGATCGGGAAGGGGGTCGTCACGCCGTTCTGCGCGAGCTTGCGCACGACGCCCTCGGGCAGACCGAGGTCGCCGAAGGTGATGGTGGGCTCGGCGGGCTCCTCGTCGGCGTCGTCGGCCTCGACGGAGTCCTCGACGTCGTCGAAGTCGGTGGTGTCCTCGTCGGTGTCGACAAGGGCCTCGGCGGGAGCCACGGCCTCGGTGTTGACGGGCTCGGTGGCCTCTACGGCCTCGACGATCTCGTCGTTCTCGGGCATGACGGCGTGGTCAGAACTGAAAATGGACATGCGAAATGCGAAACCTTCCGGAGTCTCGGCACGCGCCCGTCAACTCCGTGAATTCGCAAATCGACCGCCTCAATGCGGTCAGCCACGGCTAGGGAGAGTACGCGCCACACGGCGCTCTTCTGTGTCGGCGCCGGGCAATGGGATCAAACGATCTACCACCATACGCACCCTCCCCCACCTATGGCAAACCGGACTCCGTCACACCGGCCCGACCTGCGGCGATGCCGCCGGCTCCGAGGGGGCTCCCGGCCCGTCCGCCGCCCGCATCGCACCCAGCTGGGTCTCGGGTCCGGGGCTCGGCGGATCGGTCGGATTGGAGGTCGGCTCCGGCGTCGGTTCCGGGGTGGGCTCCGTGGTCGGCTCCGGCGTCGGGGGATCGGTCGGGTTCTGGGTGGGCTCCGGCGTCGGAGTCACCCCGCCGCCGCCCGGGCCACCGGCCCCGCCGCCGTCGCCACCGCTCCCCGCGCCGCCGTCACCGCCGCTCCCGCCACTGCCTCCGCTCGCGCCACTCCCGCCGTTCCCACCGGTTCCGCCGCTTCCGCCGTCGGCAGGGCCCCCGCCGGAGCCCTGCTGGCCGCCGGCGGCGCCACCACCGCCGCCCGGCTGACCGGGCTTCGGGGAGCCGTCGACGCCGACCGGGCCGTCCGAGGGCGCCGACGCGCCCGGCGCCGGCTTCGCGGAGGCCGTCGGCGAGCCGCTCGGCACCGGGGACTTCCCACCCCCGCCGTCCGCGTCGGGCCCGCCCGTCCCGGGCTTCCCGTTCCAGGAACCGCCGTCCCCGTCCGGGAGACCGCCGCCGCCGTCGGCCTCGGCCGCCACGCCGCGCTTCCCTCCGGACGCGTGGGGCGCCGGCTTCGCCCCCTCGTCACTCACGCTCATACAGCCGCTCAGACCGGCGCAGGCCGCGACGGCCAGCGCGGCGGCGACCCATCTCACACGGGTGGGCAAACGGGTGGGCAAATGGCGCACGGGGGCACCTCCAGGGACACAACAGGCAGGAACGGAACGCGTTGCCCTGCCCAACTCCCCGCGCGCCACAAGGGACACGCCTCAGCCGTAGCCCAGCGCGTGCAGCCGCTCGTCAGCCGTAGCCCAGCGCGTGCAGCCGCTCGTCGTCGATGCCGAAGTGATGGGCGATCTCGTGGACCACAGTGATCTCGGTCTCCGCGACCACGTCCTCGCGCGACTCGCACATCCGCAGCGTCGGCCCCCGGTAGATCGTGATCCGGTCCGGCAGCACCCCGGCGTACCACTCACCGCGCTCGGTCAGCGGCGTCCCCTCGTAGAGCCCGAGCAGCTCGGGATCGTCCGGGGCGGGTTCGTCCTCCACGAACACCGCGACGTTGTCCATCAGCCGGGCGAGTTCCGGGGGGATCCGGTCCAGGGCCTCGGCGACAAGTTCCTCGAACTCCTCGCGCGTCATCTCCAGCACGCGGCCATTCTCCCCCCGTCCGGGGGACTCGCCGGGGGTAGGCGGAAACCGTTTTGGCGATCGCGGCCGACATCCCATATGCTTCTCACGTCCCCGACGCGCTGAGAAGCGCCCCGGCGGGCCCTTAGCCCTCATCGTCTAGTGGCCCAGGACGCCGCCCTTTCAAGGCGGTAGCACGGGTTCGAATCCCGTTGGGGGTACGCATTACCGTGTGCGAGACTTGTCTCGCACATTGCAAGGCTCTGTGGAGCAGTTGGTTAGCTCGCCACCCTGTCAAGGTGGAGGTCGCGGGTTCAAGTCCCGTCAGAGTCGCTGAAGCTGGAAACAGCTTCGTGGCTGGGTAGCTCAGTTGGTACGAGCGATCGCCTGAAAAGCGATAGGTCGCCGGTTCGACCCCGGCCCCAGCCACAAACAGAAGGCCCCGTTCGAAAGAACGGGGCCTTCGTCGTTTTCTCCCTGGACCTCTGGACCTCTCCCTGGACTTCTTCTGTACGGGGAAGGGGCCCGCGCCCCTTCCCCGTGTACGGTCACGCCTCCTCGCGCTCCCCCGTACGGCTCCCCCGGCGGCCCCGCGTCGCGAGCGCCACCGCCACCACGGCCACCACCGCGACGAGCAGCGCCCAGTCCGGCACCGCGCGCCCCAGCTCGGCCACCCGCGCCTCCACCGCGAACGACTCGTCCACCGAGAGCAGCCCCGGCAGCGCGGTCGTCCCGTCGAAGACCAGGAAGAGCGTGCCGAGGGCGATGAAGAACAGGCCCGAGAGCAGCGAGGTCGAGTGGAGCGTGAGCGGGCCGACCCGGAGCGGCCGGCCGCGCAGCCAGCGCCGCCGGCCCAGGTCGTACCGCTCCCAGAGCAGCGCCAGGACGAAGAGCGGAACCGCCATGCCCAGCGCGTACACCGCGAGGAGCAGCCCGCCGTACGCCGGGCTGCCGCTCAGCGCCGCCACCGTCAGGACGCTGCCCAGGATCGGGCCCGCGCAGAAGCCCGCGAGGCCGTAGACCAGGCCGAGGGCGTAGACGGAGAGCGCCGACGTGGGCCGGATGCGGCCGCTCGCCTCGGCGATGCGGCGGGAGGCGAAGCCCAGGCCGAGGAGCTGCAGGACGCCGAGTCCGACGATCAGCCAGCCGCCGACGGTCACCAGGAGGTCGCGGTTGCCGTAGAAGAACCGGCCGGCGAAGGACCCGGCCGCGCCCAGCGGGACGAGGGTGGTGGCCAGGCCCGCGTAGAGGATCCCGGTCCTGGCCACCAGCTTCGCGCGCGTGTCGATGGAGTACGCGAAGAAGGCGGGCAGGAGCAGGGCGCTGCAGGGGCTGAGGAGGGCGAGCAGGCCGCCGAGGAACGCGGCGAAGTACCCGATGCCGGAGGTCACTGCCCGGATCCCGGCTTCTTCGCGTCCTTCGTGTCCTTCGCGGACTTCCCGGACTTCCCGGACTTCGCGGCCTTCGCCGCCGCCTCGATGGCCTCGGTGAAGGCCTCCAAGGGCTGCGCGCCCGCGATCGGGCGGCCGTTGACGAGGAAGGACGGAGTGGAGGTCGCGCCGAGCGCGTACCCCTGCTCCTGGTCCTTGCGGACGGCCTCGCGGGCCGCCGTCCCCTCGGTGTCCTTCGCGAACCGGGCCGCGTCGGCGACGCCGGCCTCCTTCGCGAGGGCCGCGAGCCGGTCCTTCCCGAAGCCCTTCTCCTTGGCGCCCTCGGCGTACGCGGCCCGGTGGAACTCCCAGAACCGGCCCTGCTGCCCGGCCGCCCAGGAGGCGCGGGCGACGGCCTCCGACTCCTCGCCGAAGATCGGGAAGTTCCGCCACTCGATGCGCAGGGTGCCGTCGTTCACGTACTTCTTCACGAGGACCGGCTCGGTGTCGCGGGCGAACTTCGCGCAGTAGCCGCACTTGAAGTCGGCGTACTCGATGAGGACGACGGGCGCGTCGGCCCGGCCCAGGGCGAGCTTGTCGGAGGCGTCGCGGCGGGCGTACGCCTCCAGCTCGGGGTAGACGCCGGCGGACGGATCGGCGGAGACCTCAGCGACGGCGGACGAGCCGGCAGCGCCGCCGGCGGACGGCTTGGTGGCGGTGTACGAGACGACGCCGAGCAGCACGGCGGCGGCCGCCACGCCGGAGACGATCACGATCGGCCTGGACTTGGGCTGGGGCTTGGACATGCGGAAGTGCTCCTGCGGAGGAAGGGGAGAACGAAAGGGACGGCGGAGTGCGGCCGTCCGTCTACACCCTGAGGATCGACAGCTCCACCGGTGACGGCGCCACGCGCTCCGGCGGCTCCCGGCCCGGCGCCGTTCCCCGCCCCTCCGGCTCCCCGTGCCGGACCGCGCACGGCGTCCGGTCGGCGGCCAGCGCGGGCAGCAGTTCGGCGAAGCCGTTGGCGCGCGGCGGTACGACGGGTCCCGAGGCGCCCGTGTCGGCGGCGTGGCCCGGGTCGCAGCCCGGCACGACGGCGAACGCGACGGCCTGGGCGGCCTGGGGCGCGGGGGAAGCGCTCGTCGCCGTCCCGCACACCAGCAGGCCCAGCACCAGACCCGCCAGCGCGGCGAGGGCCGCCAGGGCGCGGGTGGTGCGGAACATGCGCTCCCTCTCGGGTCCGGTCGACGTGCCCGAAATAGTACGCACCCTCCACCCGGAAATCGGTTCGCCGCTTCTCGGCCGCAGGTGCGATCCTGGGATCCGTATGTCTACTTCCTTCGCCGCCCTCCAGTCCGTCCTGGCCGAGGTCTCGCTGCGGGACTCGCACCGGCTCGGCCGTCGTCTCGAAGGCGCCCGCCGCATCCGTAAGCCCGAGGCCCGTGAGGCCGTCCTGGACGAGATCGCCGCCGAGGCGGCCAAGGCCAAGGAGCGCGTCGACGGGCGTGCCTCTCGCGTGCCCGCGATCACGTACCCCGAGCAGCTGCCCGTCTCGCAGAAGAAGGACGTGATCCTGGAGGCGATACGCGACCACCAGGTCGTGATCGTCGCCGGTGAGACGGGTTCCGGTAAGACCACCCAGATCCCGAAGATCTGCCTGGAGCTCGGCCGGGGCGTCCGGGGCATGATCGGGCACACCCAGCCCCGCCGGATCGCCGCCCGCACGGTCGCCGAGCGGGTCGCCGAGGAGCTGCGGACCCCGCTGGGCGAGGCCGTCGGCTGGAAGGTCCGCTTCACCGACCAGGTGAACCCGGAAGCGACCTTCGTGAAGCTGATGACGGACGGCATCCTGCTCGCCGAGATCCAGACGGACCGCGAGCTCCGCGCCTACGACACGATCATCATCGACGAGGCCCACGAGCGCTCGCTCAACATCGACTTCCTGCTCGGCTATCTGGCCCAGCTGCTGCCGAAGCGCCCCGACCTCAAGGTCGTCATCACCTCCGCGACGATCGACCCGGAGCGCTTCTCCCGCCACTTCGGCGACGCCCCGATCGTCGAGGTCAGCGGTCGTACGTTTCCGGTGGAGGTCCGCTACCGGCCCCTCCTCGAAGAGGACTCCGAGGACTCGGACCGGGACCAGATCACCGCGATCTGTGAGGCCGTGGACGAGCTCCAGTCCGAGGGCCCCGGCGACGTCCTCGTCTTCCTCTCCGGTGAGCGCGAGATCCGGGACACCGCGGACGCGCTCCTGAAGCGGAACCTCCGGAACACCGAGGTCCTCCCTCTCTACGCCCGCCTGTCGCACGCCGAGCAGCACCGCGTCTTCCAGGCCCACTCCGGCCGCCGGATCGTGCTCGCCACGAACGTCGCCGAGACCTCCCTGACCGTCCCCGGCATCAAGTACGTGATCGATCCGGGCACCGCCCGCATCTCCCGCTACTCGCACCGGACCAAGGTCCAGCGCCTGCCGATCGAGGCGGTCAGCCAGGCCAGCGCCAACCAGCGCAAGGGCCGCTGCGGCCGTACATCCGACGGCATCTGCATCCGGCTGTACTCGGAGGACGACTTCGTTTCGCGTCCGGAGTTCACGGACGCCGAGATCCTCCGGACGAACCTCGCGTCCGTCATCCTCCAGATGACCGCGGCCGGCCTCGGCGAGATCGAGAAGTTCCCCTTCATCGACCCGCCGGACCACCGCAACATCCGGGACGGCGTGCAGCTCCTCCAGGAGCTCGGCGCGATCGACCCGGCGGAGAAGGACCCGAAGAAGCGGCTCACCCCGCAGGGCCGGAAGCTCTCCCAGCTGCCCGTGGACCCGCGGCTCGCCCGCATGGTCCTGGAGGCCGACAAGAACGGCTGTGTCCGCGAGGTCATGGTGATCGCGGCGGCGCTCTCCATCCAGGACCCGCGCGAGCGGCCGGCGGAGAAGCAGACGCAGGCCGACCAGCAGCACGCCCGCTTCAAGGACGAGACCAGCGACTTCCTCGCCTATCTGAACCTCTGGCGGTACGTCCGCGAGCAGCAGAAGGAGCGCGGCTCCAGCTCCTTCCGCCGGATGTGCAAGCAGGAGTACCTGAACTTCCTGCGCATCCGCGAGTGGCAGGACATCTACGCGCAGCTGCGGACCGTCGCGAAGCAGCTCGGCATCCACGTCAACGAGGAGGACGCGCCGGAGCAGTCCGTGCACGTCTCGCTCCTCGCCGGCCTGCTTTCGCACATCGGTCTGAAGGACGTGAAGGAGGGCGCGAAGAACGACTACCTCGGCGCCCGCAGCGCCAAGTTCGCGATCTTCCCCGGTTCCGCCCTCTTCAAGAAGCCCCCGCGGTTCATCATGTCGGCGGAGCTCGTGGAGACCTCGCGCCTCTGGGCCCGGGTGAACGCCCGGATCGAGCCCGAGTGGATCGAGCCGCTCGCCGAGCACCTGACGAAGAAGACGTACAGCGAGCCGCACTGGGAGAAGGACCAGGCGGCCGTGATGGCCTTCGAGAAGGTGACGCTGTACGGCGTGCCGATCGTCGCCGACCGCAAGGTGAACTACGGCCGGATCGACCCCGAGGTCTCCCGCGACCTGTTCATCCGGAACGCGCTGGTCGAGGGCGACTGGCGCACCCACCACAAGTTCTTCGCCGACAACCGCAAGCTCCTCACCGAGGTCGAGGAGCTGGAGCACCGGGCCCGGCGTCGGGACATCCTCGTCGACGACGAGACGCTCTTCGACTTCTACGACAAGCGCGTCCCCGAACACGTGGTGTCCGGCGCCCACTTCGACTCCTGGTGGAAGCACAAGCGTCATGAGGAGCCGGAGTTCCTCGACTTCGAGCGCGAGATGCTCATCAACGAGAAGGCCGCCGGCGTCACCAAGGACGACTACCCGGACTCGTGGCGGCAGGGCCCGCTGAAGTTCCGGGTGACGTACCAGTTCGAGCCCGGCGCGGACGCGGACGGCGTGACCGTCCACATCCCGCTCCAGGTGCTCAACCAGGTGACCGACGAGGGCTTCGAGTGGCAGATCCCGGGGCTGCGGAGCGAGGTCGTCACCGAGCTGATCCGCTCCCTGCCGAAGCCGATCCGCCGCCACTACGTGCCCGCGCCGAACTTCGCGACCCGCTTCCTGGACGCGGTCGTGCCGGTGCAGGAGCCCCTGTCCGGCGCGCTCGCCCGCGAGCTCCAGCGGATGGTCGGCGTTCCGGTCACCGCCGAGGACTTCGACTGGGCGAAGGTCCCCGAGCACCTCAAGGTCACGTTCCGGATCGTCGACGAGCGGCGCAGGAAGCTCGCCGAGGACAAGGACCTGGAGACGCTGCGGCTCCAGCTGCGCCCCAAGGCCCGTAAGGCCCTCTCACAGGCCGCAGCGGCCGCCACGGCGGGCCCGGACGGCTCCGGGCCCTCCCTGGAGCGCACCGGCCTCACGGAGTGGACGATCGGGACCCTCACGAAGGTCTTCGAGACCAAGAGGGGCGGGCAGCCGGTCAAGGCGTACCCGGCGCTCATGGACGAGGGCGCGACCGTCGCCGTACGGCTCTTCGACACGGAGGCCGAGCAGGCACAGGCGATGTGGCGGGGCACCCGGAAGCTGATCATGCTGAACATCCCGGTGAACCCGGCGAAGTTCGCCTCGGACAAGCTGACCAACCAGCAGAAGCTGGCCCTGTCGTCGAACCCGCACGGCTCGATCCAGGCGCTCTTCGACGACTGCGCCACCGCCGCGGCCGACAAGCTGATCGCGGACCACGGCGGCCCGGCCTGGGACGAGGAGTCCTTCCGGAAGCTGTACGACAAGGTCCGCGCGGACCTCGTGGACACGACGGTACGGACGGTGGGCCAGGTCCAGCAGATCCTGGCGGCCTGGCAGGCCTGCCAGCGCCGGCTCAAGTCCACCAACAGCCTGGCCCTGATCAACAACCTCACGGACGTGCGGGAGCAGCTGGCCTGGCTGGTGCCGGCGGGCTTCGTCACCCGTACGGGGCTGAAGCGGCTCCCGGACCTGATGCGCTACCTGGTGGCGGTGGACCGGCGGCTCCAGCAGATGGCGACGGGCGTCCAGCGGGACACCACCCGTATGGAGAAGGTCCACGAGATGCTCGACGAGTACGCGTGGCTGCTCGAACAGCTCCCGAAGGGGCGCCCGGTGCCGACCGAGGTCACCGACATCCGCTGGATGATCGAGGAGTTGCGGGTGAGCTACTTCGCGCACGCCCTGGGCACGGCGTACCCGGTCTCGGACAAGCGGATCGTGAAGGCGATCGACGCCGCGGCCCCCTGACCGACGGCGGTCCGACCCCGGTCCGGGGCCGGGTCCGGCCGCGGGTCCGGCGGTGAGTTCGACCGGACCGCTGACCTGCTGTACAGTCTTCCTCGCAGCCACTTACGAGGGGCTGCGAGCAAGGACCTGTGGAGCAGTTGGTTAGCTCGCCACCCTGTCAAGGTGGAGGTCGCGGGTTCAAGTCCCGTCAGGTTCGCTTTACTCGAAGGCCCGCATCGCGAGATGCGGGCCTTCGTCGTGTTCCCGCCCGCTGACGACGCCGGGGGCGTCCACGAGCGCCACCACGTGTCCTCTGACGGCCGCATGTCCCGGGACGGCCCCTCACACGCCACTGTGCGGTCCGCCACCGCCTCGCACGCCTTCCCGGCGGCCCTGCGGCGCCCTGGCGGCTCTGGCGGCCCTGGCGGCTCCCGCGGCTCACCCTGGGGCCCCTCCTGAGGAAACGGCGGGCACGAGGGGCCTCGCGGGCCGGCTTCGGCGGCCGAGGACGAAAGTCCCATCGACCCATGACCAACGGCGGGTGGGAAGCGATCCCGCGAGTGGCAGGCTGGTGATTGGCAAGACTTCATCAATGTGACGGGTGTCACTAGGGGAGTTTCAAGAACCCCTTCACTTACACCCCTCCTACACCGGCCCGATTTAATATGTGCAATTGCACCACCTCCCGCAGAGTGGCGCCGGGCACAAAAAAGATCGCGCCAGACCCGGCGGAGTCCAGCGCGATCGTTGACGAAGGCCTGTTGGGGCAGGATTCCGTCGGCAGTTCTAGGGGTGGGCGACCGGATTGGGGGATCCGGACAGGCCCGGTGTTACGGGGTGCTGCGGGGTGTTGAGCGAACCTCAGGCCTCACTGCGCTGCTGCGGAATACCCGCGAGCAGTGCGCGAACCTCAGCCTCGCGGTAACGGCGGTGCCCACCCAGGGTGCGGATGGACGTGAGCTTGCCCGCCTTCGCCCAACGGGTCACCGTCTTCGGGTCCACGCGGAACATCGTGGCAACCTCAGCAGGGGTCAGCAGCGGCTCGGCATCAGGGGTGCGAGCGGTCATGAGCGGCCTCCTCGGGAGAACCGAACCAATCTCGGTTCTTTCCTCTAAATTCTGCACCTTGACCCGCCTTGCCCGAAATGGCAGAAGCGGGCCGAGTCGGTTATAGGACGAACGGCTTGTCCTCGGCACTACAACTACACCATCCGTCCAGCCACGTCGGCCAAACCGATGGAATTGCCCTCGCAGGTGTTCATCAGCGGCGGAAGTCGATGGACCATGCCATAACGGACAGTCACGCGGCTGTGACGATCAGTCACAGCCGCGATCAGGAGTCCTCAGACCCCCCATAGAGTGCAATGCTGAGCGTTCCGCCCGAACTTGGGCGGAAGGAACCCTCCCCGGACTCCTTGTCCTATTTTGGCACGAGGGTGGGTGATGGGCGCAAGGGTGCGTTAAGTGCTGTCCGTCACGCTTGAGCCAAAGGCCCGGATCGGGACCAACGTCCCCGTCGCCCGCGTGCCGAAAGACCCCGTCACCGGACGGCACGCCGAGAGGCCCCGGAGCCCTCGGGTCCGGATGCCTGAAGATCATTTACCTCAGTCGGACATGTCTTGTCGATGGCGACCTGACGAAGATGCCCGACTGATGTCAGTTCGCGCCCCGCAGGTCCCTGACGACCCGCCACCGCTCCGCGAGCCGCCCGTACACCTCACTGGCCCGCTCGCCGTCCCCCGCCCGCAGCGCGGCGATCCCCTCCGCCATCTCCGCCGCCGAACTCTCCTCCGCCAGCCACTCCTCCGTGACCGCGTGCACCAGGCCCCCGAAGTCCAGCTCCACGAGCGCCCGTGGATGGAACTCCTCCAGCCAGCGGCCCACGTCGACCAGGCCCTCCGTCATCGGACCCTCGTCGATCGACTCCCGCAGGGCCCGCAGCGCCCGCGCGAGACGCCGCCGCGCCTGCGCCATCGTCGTCCGGTAGCGCAGCACCGGCGCAACGCCCCCGGCCGCCCCTCCCGGCTCCGCCGGCCGCCCCGGCTCGTACCGCCGGTCCTCGTGCCCGAAGAGCGCGAACCAGCGCAGCGGCACCTGCCAGACCGCCGTACGGATCCACGGCCGGGCGTCCGGGTTCCGCAGCGACCACCGCTCGTAGTCGCCGGCGATCTGAGACCGCACGACGGGCGGCAGCATCGCGTCGAGCACCGGCCCCGGATACCCGTCCGCCATCAGCTCCTCGACCGCCAGCCAGCTCCGCAGCCGGGTCCGCCACGGACAGATCACCACCACCCCGTCCAGGTGGGCGACGAACGCCTCCCCGCTCTCCTGGACCGGAACCGGCACCGGCGGCGTCGGCAGCAGGTCGGCGAGCGAGCGCCGCAGCTCGTCCTGCGCGCCGGGGGTGAGCGGCCGGCGGGCGTACCTGGCCCAGTGGCTCCGCTCCGGCTCGGGGAACGCGGCCAGCGGCTCGTACACCCGCAGATAGGACGCGTAGGGGACGAGGACCGAGGAGGCGACCGACATGCCGCGAATCCTTCCACGGAGGTACTCCGGGAGGGGGTGATCCCGCACGAGAGAGGGTGATCCTGAGCACTGCCGCTGATCTACGCCCAGGTAGGACTTACTCTCTTGCCGAACTGGTCCTCCCCCACCCGCAGGGAGGCCCGCAACCGCCGCTTCGTACTTGGGAGTCACCACCGTGACCGATGTGACCGGCGTTCCTGTCGTTCCCGCAGACGTGCTGCACACCCTGTTCCACTCGGAGCAGGGTGGCCACGAGCAAGTCGTGCTCTGCCAGGACCGCGCCACCGGCCTCAAGGCCGTCATCGCCATCCACTCCACCGCCCTGGGCCCGGCCCTCGGCGGAACCCGCTTCTACCCGTACGCCACCGAGGCCGAGGCGATCGCCGACGCGCTCAACCTCTCGCGCGGCATGTCGTACAAGAACGCCATGGCCGGCCTCGACCACGGCGGCGGCAAGGCCGTCATCATCGGGGACCCGGAGAAGATCAAGACGGACGAGCTGCTGCTCGCCTACGGCCGCATGGTGGCCTCGCTCAACGGCCGCTACGTGACGGCCTGCGACGTCGGCACCTACGTCGCCGACATGGACGTCGTCGCCCGCGAGAACCGCTGGACGACCGGTCGCTCCCCCGAGAACGGCGGCGCCGGCGACTCCTCGGTCCTCACCGCCTTCGGCGTCTTCCAGGGCATGCGCGCCTCCGCGCAGACCCTGTGGGGCGACCCGACGCTGCGCGGCCGCAAGGTCGGCGTCGCGGGCGTCGGCAAGGTCGGCCACTACCTCGTGGAGCACCTCCTGGAGGACGGCGCCGAGGTCGTCGTCACCGATGTGCGCGAGGAGTCGATCCGCCGGATCACGGACAAGCACCCGCAGGTCACCGTCGTGGCCGACACGGACGCGCTGATCCGTCTCGAGGGCCTGGACGTCTACGCGCCCTGCGCGCTCGGCGGCGCCCTAAACGACGAGACCGTGCCCGTGCTCACCGCGAAGATCGTCTGCGGTGCGGCCAACAACCAGCTCGCGCACCCCGGTGTCGAGAAGGACCTGTCGGACCGCGGGATCCTCTACGCGCCCGACTACGTGGTCAACGCCGGTGGCGTGATCCAGGTCGCCGACGAGCTGCACGGCTTCGACTTCGACCGCTGCAAGACCAAGGCCACGAAGATCTTCGACACCACGCTGGCCATATTCGCACGTGCGAAGGCGGATGGAATCCCGCCGGCCGCGGCGGCCGACCGGATCGCCGAGCAGCGGATGGCGGAGGCCCGGAGGGGCTGAGTCCCGCCCCTCCGCACGGAGGGCCGCCCCGCCGAAGCGGAGGCGTCAGCGAGACTTCGCTCACGCCCCTCGGCGGGTCGGCCCCCCGGAAGAGGTTAAAATCGCGATTGACCAGCGAGGAAAGGGCACCTCGCAGGTTCTGTACCGAGGTATGTGATGCGCACGGCGTACCGTAGAGCCGAGGAAACAGGTACCGTTGAAGCCCTACGGGCCGGTCTCTCTGTCGAGAGTCCGTTCCGCATCATGAACGCGTGTCAAGACTCTGGGGTCATCGAGCCCCGTCACCGAGGGGGTCGAGCCATGGGGCGCGGCCGGGCAAAGGCCAAGCAGACCAAGGTCGCCCGCCAGCTGAAGTACAGCAGCGGCGGGACTGACCTGTCGCGTCTGGCCAATGAGCTGGGCGCTTCGACTTCGAACCAGCCGCCGAATGGCGAGCCGTTCGAGGACGACGACGAGGAAGACGACCCGTACGCGCAGTACGCGTCTCTTTATGACGACGAGGACGAGGACGAGGACGACGAGTCCGGTCCGTCGTCCCCACGTCGCGCTTGACTTCTTAATCACCGAAACCCGGTCCGGTACACCCGGCCGGGTTTCCGTGCTGTCCGCGTACGTCTCTGTGCGTCGCGGGCCAGGACCGTACGGGAACGGCCCGGCGGCACCCCCTGAGGGGCGCCTGCCGGGCCGTTCCCGTACGCCGTCGGTGCGGCGTCGCTGCTACTTCGCGTAGTTCCCGACCAGCTCCGCGCCGGTCGTGTGCGCGCCGCGCTCGGTGATCTCGCCCGCGACCCAGGCCTCGACCCCGCGGTCCGCGAGGGTCGTCAGGGCCACGTCCACGGAGTCGGCCGGCACGACGGCCATCATGCCGACGCCCATGTTCAGCGTCTTCTCCAGCTCCAGGCGCTCCACCTGACCGGCCTTGCCGACCAGGTCGAAGATCGCGCCGGGGGCCCAGGTGGAGCGGTCGACCGTGGCGTGCAGGCCGTCCGGGATCACCCGGGCCAGGTTGGCGGCGAGACCGCCGCCCGTGATGTGGCTGTACGCGTGGACGTCCGTGGTCCGGGTGAGGGCCAGGCAGTCCAGCGAGTAGATCTTCGTGGGCTCCAGGAGCTCCTCGCCGAGGGTCCGGCCGAGCTCCTCGACCCGCTGGTCCAGGGTCATCCCGGCGCGGTCGAAGACCACGTGGCGGACGAGCGAGTACCCGTTGGAGTGAAGACCCGAGGAGGCCATGGCGATGACCGCGTCCCCCGTACGGATGCGATCGGCGCCGAGCAGCCGGTCGTACTCCACGACACCCGTGCCGGCGCCGGCGACGTCGAAGTCCTCCGGGCCGAGGAGGCCCGGGTGCTCCGCGGTCTCGCCGCCGACGAGGGCGCAGCCGGCGAGGACGCAGCCCTCGGCGATGCCCTTGACGATGGCGGCGACCCGCTCGGGGTGGACCTTGCCGACGCAGATGTAGTCGGTCATGAAGAGCGGCTCGGCGCCGCAGACGACGATGTCGTCCATGACCATCGCGACCAGGTCGTGGCCGATCGTGTCGTACACGCCCATCTGGCGGGCGATGTCGACCTTCGTGCCGACGCCGTCGGTCGCCGAGGCGAGCAGCGGACGCTCGTAGCGCTTGAGGGCGGAGGCGTCGAAGAGGCCGGCGAAGCCGCCGAGGCCACCGAGGACCTCGGGGCGCTGCGTCTTCTTCACCCACTCCTTCATGAGCTCGACGGCGCGGTCGCCCGCCTCGATGTCGACGCCCGCGCTCGCGTAGCTGGCGCCGCTTCCGGCACTGGTGGACTCAGACATGCTGAAGAACTTTCGTGTCGTACTGCGGGGTGTGCAGCGGGGTCTTACGGGCGGCGCAGGGCGTCGGCTGCCGCGGTGGCGGCCGGTCCCGCGGCCAGCTCGGTCTCCAGGAGCTGCTTGCCGAGGAGCTCGGGGTCCGGGAGCTCCATCGGGTACTCGCCGTCGAAGCAGGCACGGCAGAGGTTCGGCTTCTGGATGGTGGTCGCCTCGATCATCCCCTCCAGGGAGATGTACGAGAGCGAGTCCGCGCCGAGCGACTTGCCGATCTCCTCGATCGACATGCCGTTGGCGATCAGCTCCGCGCGGGTGGCGAAGTCGATGCCGAAGAAGCAGGGCCACTTCACCGGCGGCGAGGAGATCCGGATGTGGATCTCGGCCGCGCCGGCCTCGCGGAGCATCCGGACGAGCGCGCGCTGGGTGTTGCCGCGGACGATCGAGTCGTCGACGACCACCAGGCGCTTGCCCTTGATGACTTCCTTGAGCGGGTTCAGCTTCAGCCGGATGCCCAGCTGGCGGATGGTCTGGGAGGGCTGGATGAAGGTGCGCCCGACGTAGGCGTTCTTCACCAGGCCTGCGCCGAAGGGGATGCCCGAGGCCTCGGCGTAGCCGATGGCGGCCGGGGTGCCGGACTCCGGAGTCGCTATCACCAGGTCGGCCTCGACCGGCGCCTCCTTCGCGAGGCGGCGTCCCATCTCCACGCGGGAGAGGTAGACGTTCCGCCCGGCGATGTCGGTGTCGGGGCGCGCCAGGTACACGTACTCGAAGACACAGCCCTTGGGCTTCGCTTCCGCGAATCGCGAGGTACGGAGACCGTTCTCGTCGATCGCGATCATCTCGCCCGGCTCGACCTCGCGGACGTAGCTGGCGCCGCAGATGTCGAGGGCGGCGGACTCGGAGGCGACCACCCAGCCGCGCTCGAGACGGCCGAGGACCAGCGGGCGGATGCCCTGCGGGTCACGGGCCGCGTAGAGCGTGTGCTCGTCCATGAAGACGAGGGAGAAGGCGCCCCGGACCTCGGGGAGGATCTTCGCGGCGGCCTGCTCGATGGTGAGCGGCTCACCGTCCTCGTCGACCTGGGCCGCGAGAAGCGCGGTGAGCAGATCGGTGTCGTTGGTGGCGGCCACTCGGGTCGAGCGGCCTTCCTTCTTGGGAAGGTCGGCGACCATCTCGGCGAGACGGGCCGTGTTCACCAGGTTGCCGTTGTGGCCGAGCGCGATGGAGCCGTGGGCGGTTGCCCTGAACGTCGGCTGCGCGTTCTCCCACACGGACGCCCCGGTGGTCGAGTAGCGGGCGTGACCGACCGCGATATGACCTTGGAGGGAGCCGAGAGAGGTCTCGTCGAAGACCTGGGACACGAGGCCCATGTCCTTGAAGACGAGGATCTGGGAGCCGTTGCTCACCGCGATACCCGCGGATTCCTGGCCCCGATGCTGGAGGGCGTAGAGCCCGAAGTACGTGAGCTTTGCGACCTCTTCACCCGGAGCCCAGACACCGAAGACGCCACAAGCGTCCTGGGGGCCTTTCTCTCCGGGGAGCAAGTCGTGATTGAGTCGACCGTCACCACGTGGCACGTTTCCGAGTGTAGACGGGCTCGACCACTGGTCCGAATTGAAGAAAACCGAACCCTGCCCCACTCGTGCGATCGCACGAAATGATCATCTCCGGCTTGGAGAGGCCTACGAAGCAGGCGCGGGAAGGGATTCCGCCCCCGGGGCTCTCATGAGCAGACGCTCGTACCAGGCGTCGAGGCCCCCCGCGATGTGACGGAGTGCACCTTCTTTCGAGTTCTTCCGGGGGCGCTACCCCGCCGCCGTGGCCGCGAGTCCCTCGCCCGAGGCGTCGGTGAGGGTCAGGGTGCGGTGGTCGAGGCGGTAGGTGAGCGGGCCGTCGAGGAGCTCGTACAGCTTCGTCTCCAGCTGCATCTCCGGGCTGCTGCACATCATGCGGGTGGTCGCCGCCGGGCCTTCGATCGTGAGGGTGGTGCCGTCGACGCGGGCGGTGGCGGAGAAGTTGTTGCAGCCGAGGTTGCCGGTGACCCGGCCGTCCTCGCGGAGGACGAGGTGCGCCTTGGTCCCGCTGCCGGCTGGCAGCGAGGCGGCCGTCCCGCCGGAGACCAGGGAGTCGACCTTCCAGGTGGTGCCGCGGAGCGGGGCATCGGGCTCCGCGGTCAGTTCGAGGCTGTTCTTCCGGCCGTCGGCCGAGGCGAGGCTGAAGCGCTCCCCCTCGATCGTGCCCTTGAGCGGGCCCGAGAACGCCTTGAGCAGGTCCTTCTCGAAGCGCTCCCGGTCACCGGGACAGCCGATCTGGGTGATCACTTCCTCGGTGACGGTGAGGGTGTCGCCGTCCACGGCGACGGCCGCGCGGAAGTGGTTGCAGCCGGTGTTCCCCTGGGCGCGCCCGTCCTCCGTGAACGCGACGCGCGCGTCGGCGGGGGCGACGGCCCTGCGCCCGTCGACCGTCACGGCCCTGATCGACCAGTGCGTACCGCTGACGGGCAGGCCGGGGTCGACGGTGCCGGCCGGCGCGGCGCCGGGACCCTGCTCCGTACCGCAGGCGGTGACGGTGGCGGTGGCGGCGAGGAACAGGAGCGGGACCAGGGCGGCGAGGGCGCGTGGCTTCGGCATGGAGGTGGGACGGGCGGGCCCCCGCGCCGGTTCCCCGCAGGTGCCCTAGGAGAGGACCGGGAGTACGTCGCTCAGATCCGCGCGCTCGCCGCTCGCGCTCACGCGCGCGGCCTCCTTCTCCGCCGCCCACTCCGCGCGCCCGGTCGCGAGCCTGATCCAGGTCAGCGGGTCGGTCTCGACGACGTTCGGCGGGGTGCCCCGGGTGTGCCGGGGGCCCTCCACGCACTGCACGACCGCGAACGGCGGGATCCGCACCTCGACGGCGCCACCGGGGGCCTTGTCGGCGAGGGCGTCGGCGAGCAGCCGGACGCAGGCGGCGAGGGCCTGCCGGTCGTACGGGACGGCGGCGCCGGTCGCCGCGTTCAGGTCGTCGGTGTGGACGACGAGTTCGAGGGTGCGGGTGACCAGGTGGTCGCCGAGGCGCATGGTGCCGAAGCGCGTCGGGACGAGCCGCTCGTCCGGGACGCCGGCGATCCGCTCCTCGAAGAGCGCCGCCGTCCGCGCGTACAGACCGGGCAGGTCGCCCGTGTCGATCGCCCGGGTGTCCTCGTCGATCGTCGCGGCGGCCGTCGCCGTCGCCGACGGCCAGGCGAGCAGCGGGAGCTCCAGCTTCGCCGGCTCGGGCTCGGAGAGCTTGCGGGAGAGCGAGGCGAGGACCATCGTCAGATGCCCCGCGAGGTCCCGTACGGTCCACTCCCCCAGCCGGGTCGGCCCGTCGAGCTGCTCCGGCGTGAGCGTCGTCACCGCCTCCCGTACGTTCCCGAACTGGGCGAGCACGGCGGCCCGGATCTTGGCGGAGTCGTAACGGCGGGGACGCTTCTTGGCCGGTGGCATGGGGGCGAGGGTAGTCGGAGACTGGAGAGAGGGAGGGATGCCGGCACACCTACCCGCACGAGAGGGGTCGACTCTCATGGCCGAGCACCCTGACAGCGCCTTGGTCCGCCGAGGCTACGAAGCGTTCGGCGGGGGTGACATGGAGACCCTCCGCTCCCTGATGACCTCGGACGCCACCCACCACTCGCCGGGATCCAGCCAGATGTCCGGGCACTTCAAAGGCGCGGACAACGTCCTCGCCCACTACGGGCGGCTCATGGAGCTGACCGGCGGCACCTTCCGGGTCGAGCTGAAGGGCGTGTACCCGGACGGCCGCGGCCATGTCATGTCGGTGCACAAGTGGCACGCCGACCGAGGGGACCGCGGCATCGAGATGGAGGGCGGGCTCTTCTTCACCATCGTCGGCGGCAAGATGACCGACGTCGACGAATGCGTCGCGGACATCGACGAGTCCGACGCCTTCTGGGGCCAGGCGGAGTGAACGCGGACAGCCCCCGTCCGAGGACGGGGGCTGTCTCACGTACGGACGGACCGTCAGGCCAGCAGGGCCGGGATCGTCGCCTCGTGGGCCGTGCGCAGCTCCTCCAGGGAGAGCGCGAACTCGCCCTGGACGTCCACCGCGTCGCCGTCGACGACACCGATCCGGGTCGCCGGCAGACCCCGCGCACCGCACATGTCGGTGAAGCGGAGCTCCTCGCTGCGCGGGACGGCGACGACCGCACGGCCCGCCGACTCGCTGAGGAGGAAGGTGAAGGCGTCCAGGCCCTCCGGGACGACCAGGCGCGCGCCGTTCCCGCCGCGCAGGCAGGACTCGACGACCGCCTGCACGAGACCGCCGTCGGACAGGTCGTGCGCCGCGTCGATCATGCCGTCGCGCGAGGCCGAGATCAGGATCTCGCCGAGCAGCTTCTCCCGGTCGAGGTCCACGGCCGGCGGCATGCCGCCGAGGTGCTGGTGGACGACCTCGGACCAGGCCGAGCCGCCGAACTCCTCACGCGTGTCGCCGAGCAGGTAGAGGAGCTGGCCCTCTTCCGCGAAGGCGATCGGCGTACGGCGGTTGACGTCGTCGATCACACCGAGGACGGCCACGACCGGCGTCGGGTGGATCGCCGTCTCGCCGGTCTGGTTGTAGAGCGAGACGTTGCCGCCGGTGACCGGGGTGCCCAGCTGGAGGCAGCCGTCCGCGAGACCACGGGTGGCCTCGGCGAACTGCCACATGACAGCCGGGTCCTCGGGCGAACCGAAGTTCAGGCAGTCCGAGATGGCGAGCGGCTTGGCACCGGAGGCGGCGACATTGCGGTACGCCTCCGCCAGCGCGAGCTGCGCGCCCGTGTACGGGTCGAGCTTCGCGTACCGGCCGTTGCCGTCGGTCGCCATGGCCACGCCGAGGTTGGTCTCCTCGTCGATCCGGACCATGCCCGCGTCCTCGGGCTGCGCCAGGACCGTGTTGCCCTGCACGAACCGGTCGTACTGGTCCGTGATCCAGGACTTCGAGGCCTGGTTCGGGGAGGAGACCAGCTTCAGGACCTGGTCCTTCAGCTCCTCGCCGGTCTGCGGCCGGGGCAGCTTGTTCGCGTCGTCGGCCTGGAGCGCGTCCTGCCACTCCGGGCGGGCGTACGGCCGGTGGTACGTCGGGCCCTCGTGGGCGACGGACCGCGGCGGCACGTCGACGATCTGCTCGCCGTGCCAGAAGATCTCCAGGCGCTCGCCGTCCGTCACCTCACCGATGACGACCGCGATGACGTCCCACTTCTCGCAGATCTCCAGGAAGCGGTCGACGTGCTGCGGCTCGACGATCGCGCACATGCGCTCCTGCGACTCGCTCATGAGGATTTCCTCGGGCGAGAGCGTCGCGTCGCGCAGGTGGACCTTCTCCAGGTCGACGTGCATGCCGCCGGAGCCCGCGGAGGCCAGCTCAGACGTGGCGCAGGAGAGCCCGGCGCCGCCGAGGTCCTGGATGCCCGCGACCAGCTTCTCCTTGAAGATCTCCAGGGTGCACTCGATGAGGAGCTTCTCCTGGAAGGGGTCGCCGACCTGGACGGCGGGGCGCTTGGTGGGCTTCGTGTCGTCGAAGGTCTCGGACGCGAGGACCGAGACGCCGCCGATGCCGTCGCCACCCGTGCGGGCGCCGTAGAGGATGACCTTGTTGCCCGGGCCCGAGGCCTTGGCGAGGTGGATGTCCTCGTGCTTCATCACGCCGATGCAGCCGGCGTTGACCAGCGGGTTGCCCTGGTAGCAGGAGTCGAAGACGACCTCGCCGCCGATGTTCGGCAGGCCCAGGCAGTTGCCGTAGCCGCCGATGCCGGCGACGACACCGGGCAGCACGCGCTTGGTGTCGGGGTGGTCGGCCGCGCCGAAGCGCAGCGGGTCGACGACCGCGACCGGGCGGGCACCCATGGCGAGGATGTCGCGGACGATGCCGCCGACGCCGGTGGCCGCGCCCTGGTAGGGCTCGATGTACGAGGGGTGGTTGTGCGACTCGACCTTGAAGGTGACCGCGTACCCCTGGCCCACGTCGACGACGCCGGCGTTCTCGCCGATGCCGACGAGCATGGCGTCGTTCTCCGGGACCTTCTCGCCGAACTGCTTCAGGTGGACCTTGCTGCTCTTGTAGGAGCAGTGCTCGGACCACATGACGGAGTACATGGCGAGCTCGGCGCCGGTGGGACGGCGGCCCAGGATCTCGCGGATGCGCGCGTACTCGTCCTCCTTGAGGCCGAGCTCCTTCCAGGGCTGCTCGCTGTCCGGCGTCTCGCTCGCGTGCTTGACGGTGTCGAGGCTCATCAGGCGTTGACCAGCTTCTTGAGGATCGAGGTGAAGAAACCGAGGCCGTCCGTCTTGCCGGTGCCGACCAGCGGCTCGACGGCGTGCTCCGGGTGCGGCATGAGGCCGACCACGTTGCCCGCGGCGTTGGTGATGCCCGCGATGTCACGCAGCGAGCCGTTGGGGTTGACGTCGAGGTAGCGGAAGGCGACCCGCCCCTCGGCCTCCAGCTCGTCGAGCACCCGCTCGTCGGCGACGTACCGGCCGTCCATGTTCTTGAGCGGGACCTCGATCTCCTGGCCCCGCTCGTAGTCGGACGTCCAGGCGGTCTCCGCGTTCTCCACCCGCAGCTTCTGGTCGCGGCAGATGAAGTGGAGGTGGTTGTTGCGCAGCATCGCGCCCGGCAGCAGATGGGCCTCGGTGAGGATCTGGAAGCCGTTGCAGATGCCGAGGACGGGCATGCCCGCCTTGGCCTGCTCGATGATGCTCTCCATCACCGGCGAGAAGCGGGAGATGGCGCCGGCCCGCAGGTAGTCGCCGTAGGAGAAGCCGCCGGCGAGGACCACGGCGTCGACCTGCTTGAGGTCCTTGTCGCGGTGCCAGAGCGAGACGGGCTCGGCGCCCGCGAGGCGGGCGGCACGAAGCGCGTCCTGGTCGTCGAGCGTTCCGGGGAACGTGACGACGCCGATGCGTGCGGTCACGACTCGACCTTCACGACGAAGTCTTCGATCACGGTGTTGGCAAGGAAGGTTTCGGCCATCTCATGGATGCGGGCGAGGGCGGCGTCGTCGACCGGCCCCTCCACCTCCAGCTCGAAGCGCTTCCCCTGACGGACGTCGGCGATTCCGGCGAATCCCAGGCGAGGCAGTGCACGCTGCACCGCCTGCCCCTGAGGGTCCAGAATCTCCGGCTTGAGCATGACGTCGACTACGACGCGTGCCACTGGCACTCCCGGTGGTGTGTTGCGTGGGCGGTTCCCTCAGCGTACCTGCCTCCAAATTCTACGCGGGTAGAGATCTGAAGGATCCTCCAAGGAGATCCCCAAAGACCCGTGAACGGACCGCGAACGGACCGCGAACGCCACCCGCCCCCCACACGCACACCCGCGCGCAAAATTCCAGCGAAATATTGCGGGGTCCAATCCGCCGGGACACGCTGAAACAATTGCCGGGGCTTCACAATGCGCCGCCTACCGCTGTACAAAGGAATCCAGAGGAAAACAGCATTGTCCCGGCACAGCCGAACGGTCGGCATCGTCGCACGTCAGAGACGTCACAAGCGTCCTTCCGACCCCGGCGGCCGCAGGAAAGGACCGATATCCGTGGCTCAGCGTGTGGTGGTCACTCTCTCCGATGACATCGACGGCGGAGAAGCTGCTGAGACGGTCGCGTTCGGCCTCGACGGGAAGATGTACGAGATCGACCTGAATGCTGCCAATGCAAAGAAACTCCGCAAGGCGCTCGCCCCCTACCTCGCCGCCGGCCGCAAGCAGCAGGCCGGAGCGAAGGCCGGGACGAAGGAGCGGGCGGGCGTGGAGACCTACACCCACACCTCCCTCGCACCCGACCCGGCGGCGGTCCGCGCCTGGGCCCAGTCCAACAAGATGGACGTGCCCGCGAGGGGCCGGATCCCGAAGAAGGTCTACGAGGCCTTCCACGCCGCGAGCTGACGCGCGCCGGGAGCCGATTTGCATTCCACCCCCCATGATCCGCTAGAGTCTGGAACACGCCGAGGGGCAAGGCCGCAGGGCCGAACCTCACGCAGCGTGCGGGTGTAGTTCAGTAGCAGAACATCCCCCTTCCAGGGGGAAGGCGCAGTGTGCAATTCCTGTCACCCGCTCTGCATCGCATTACCAAGCACTCCGGTGCATCAGGTAGAGTGGTGCTCGCGCCGCCCAGTGAAAGCTGGTCGGAGGCATGCGGACGTGGCTCAGTTGGTAGAGCATCACCTTGCCAAGGTGAGGGTCGCGAGTTCGAATCTCGTCGTCCGCTCAGGAAGTCGAAGGCCCCGGTTCTCTGGAACCGGGGCCTTCGTCATGTCCCCGCACAACGCCGCGTGACGCCATGACATCGTCGCCGTGCTCGATCTGCAGAGCCGTGCTCGATCCGCAGGTGCCGGGCGCGGACGGTGTGACGGTCGCCACGGTCCTGCGGGACGAACCGCCCGGCTGTCGCACCCTGATCGCGACCGGTCACGGCCGTCCCGGACACCTCGATCGGGCGCTCCCCGCGGGCGTCCGCGACTTCGCCCCGAAGACCGTCAGCGCCGAGCGGCCGGCCGAGATCATCCGTACCGTGCACGCCGGAAACCGTTACGTGGAACGGGAGTTGGCGTCCGACGCCATCGCCGCCGGGGCCTCCCGGCCGACCGCCCGGGAGGCCGAGGTACTCGCACTCTCCGCCGACGGAGCGCCCGTCGCGGAGATCACCCGGCGCGCCTCGCTCTCGCCCGGAACCGTCCGGAACCACCTCGCCTCGGCCGCCGCGAAGCTCGGTGCCGAGAACCGTCACACGGCGGTGCGTCTCGCGCAGGCGAAGGGATGGGTATAGTTAGCCCCGCGCTACGGCGCATGCGGACGTGGCTCAGTTGGTAGAGCATCACCTTGCCAAGGTGAGGGTCGCGAGTTCGAATCTCGTCGTCCGCTCCATGAAGAAGCCCCCCGGTCGATCTGACCGGGGGGCTTTCTCGTGCCCTGGGGCTACTGGTAGCTGTCGGACCAGGGCTTGCCGGTCAGCAGCTCGTACGCCTCCAGGTACTTGGCGCGCGTCGCGTCGACGATCTCCTGCGGGAGCGGCGGCGGCGGGGTCTCGCTCTTGCGGTCCCAGCCCGAGGCCGGGGACGTCAGCCAGTCGCGCACGAACTGCTTGTCGTACGAGGGCTGGGCGCGGCCCGGCTGCCACTGGCCGGCCGGCCAGAAGCGCGAGGAGTCCGGGGTGAGGACCTCGTCGGCGATGACGAGCCGGTCGCCGTCCGGGGTGCTCTCGAAGCCGAACTCGAACTTGGTGTCGGCCAGGATGATCCCGCGGTCGCGGGCGATGTCACGGGCCCGGGAGTACACGGCGAGGGTCGTCTGGCGCAGCAGCGCGGCCGTCTCGGCGCCGACCTGACGGGCGACCTCCTCGTACGAGACGTTCTCGTCGTGGTCTCCGACCGCGGCCTTGGTGGCCGGGGTGAAGATCGGGGCGGGCAGCTCGGAGCCGTCGGTGAGGCCCTCGGGGAGCGCGAGGCCGCAGACCGTGCGGGACGCCTCGTACTCGACGAGGCCGGAGCCCGTGAGGTAGCCGCGGGCGACGCACTCGACCGGGACCATGTTCAGCGACTTGCAGACGAGGGTCCGGCCGGCCCAGTCGGCGGGGGCGCCGGCGGGGAGCTCGGTGGAGAGGACGTGGTGCGGGACCAGGTCGGCGAGCCGGTCGAACCACCACAGGGAGAGCTGGGTGAGGACCCGGCCCTTGTCGGGGATCTCGGTGGGCAGCACCCAGTCGTACGCGGACATGCGGTCGCTCGCCACCATGACGAGGTCGCCCGCCTCGTTCCGGTACAGGTCGCGGACCTTGCCCGTGTGGAGATGGGTGAGGCCCGGGACCTGGACAGGCTCGGGCTTTTCTACGAATCCGGACACGGTTCCTCCGCGTAGGTTGATCCAGGAGCGTGTCCGATTCTCTCGCACATCCGGGCGGCCCCGGCCGCTAGGGGGTATGACTCCCCGCTCAGTCCCTCTTGCAGATGCGGTCGAGGAGATTCGCGGTGGCGCGCTGGACGCGGGCGTCGACATGGCCCGGGCGGTCCAGCGCCGGCGACCAGGCGAACGTGCCGGACGCGAAGACCCAGGCCCCGGAGGGCGCCTTGTAGAGCGAGGTCTCCTGGTGGCGCACGGCTCCGTCGCCGTCCCGGTAGGGCGAGTGGGCCAGCAGGATGCGGCCCTGGTGCTCGGGGAGCGCGGTGCGCGGGAAGTAGCGGTCGGCCTCGCCCGCGACCAGACCGGGGAGCTCGTCGCCGTCGCCGGCGCCGGTGGCCTCCCAGAGCCAGTGCTCGGCGTTCCGTACGACCAGCGGGTGCGGTTCGGGAACCCGGCCCGCGTACTGGATGCCGAGGAGGCGCTGCTCGGGCCGGTCGACCTCGCGCCAGAGGGCGGGGCGGCCGGGGCCGCGCCGCTTGCGGCAGGTGAGGAGGCGGTCCGGCACCCCGGACGGCGACGGGCCCAGCTCCACCTGCCAGTACATCGTGTTGGCGGAGAGGAAGACGAGGGACGTGCCCTGGTCGCGCGCGAGTTCGGCGGTCTTCCGCATCGGCGCCGACCAGTACTCGTCGTGGCCCGGGAAGACCAGGCCCCGGTAGCGGCTCGGGTCGATCCGGCCCGCGTGCAGGTCGCGGGTCTCCGCGTAGGCCAGGTCGTAGCCGTACCGCTCGGCCCAGCGGATGAAGTCGTAGGCGTGGCCGACGTGGAGGGGCAGGCCCGCGCCCGCGTAGGGGCGGTCGAAGGAGACGGTGACGGCCGCGTCCTCCTCGCCGAGCAGCCGGCCCTCCTCGTCCCAGGCGTGGTAGAGGCTGGCGCCGGTGCGGCCGTCCTCCGGGTAGAGGTTGTACGCCTGCCAGGTCACGTCCGGGAGGACGAGGAGGAGGTCCGCGGGGTGGCGGTCGCGGACCGTGAAGGGGATGTGGGAGCGGTAGCCGTCGGCCGTAGTAAGGACGGCGACGTACGCGCCGATCGACCAGTACGACGGGACCTGGAGCCGCCAGGACTGCCACCAGTGGTGGCAGGAGACCGTGCGGTCGGCGGTGAGCGGGGCGGGCTGGACGATCCCCGAGAGCCGCGGGCTCGTGGTGATCTTCGCGGCGCCGTCGCCGCCGTAGTGGCCGATCCGGTAGACGTCGACGAGGAACTGCTGCGGCGGGTCCACCGTGATGTGGAAGTCGATCGACTCGCCCGGCGCGACGGCCCCGGTCGAGGCGAAGCCCTTGATCTGGCGCTTGACGTCGTCGGCCGTGCGCGGGCCGCCACCGCCGCCGCGGGCGAGGATCTCGTCGGCGTACCAGGGGACCATCTGACCCGTGTCGTCGAAGTAGTTCTCCGAACCGCGGAGCCAGGGCAGCGGGCCCTGTCCGAAGGGATCGCTCACGGCGTGCGCCAGCGCGCCGGACTCCCACCGCCTGATCTGCTCGGCCCCCATGCTGCGCCCCTCCCTCGACTCCCCCGGTCGGCTGGTCAGTGCCTCTGGTTCTTGCCTTTGTCAGTGACGGTCTCCAGCACATCACATAACGCACGCACTCCGTCACCGTTCGTCGCGAATTGACGAGAGTGGAAGCCGGGGCTCCGGGACGGGGGCCGCGGGGGGCGGCTCCGGGGGCTCGGTCAGACCAGGCGCACGGGCTTCTCCGGGCGGACTCCGGTGCGGGCGAGCCAGGCGCGCAGGGGCTCCGGGTCGCCGTCCTCGACGAGGGCGAGGACCCGGGGGCCGAGGTCCGCCGCGCGCTCGCCGCCGACGATCAGGGCGGGGCCGTCGAGCCAGTCGAGGCCGGGGGCGGCCTCCGCGGTGTCGACGGCCGCGCAGCAGACCATCGCGGTCACATGGTCGGCGAGCAGGTCACGGCCGGTGCGGGGCGGCTGGAGCGGGAAGAGCGGCAGGGGTCCGTCGGGGCCGCTGACGACCGCCTGCGGGGCCTTGGCGCTCGGGACGGCGGCCGCCGCCTTCGCGGCCTGGGCGGCGGTGACGGCCGCACGGGCCTCCCGCGCGGCCTCCCGCGCGGCCTCCTCGCGCGCGACGAGCGCGCTGAGCGCACCGGCCAGCGCGTCGGCGGCGGGGTTGGGCTGCCGCTCCTCGTCGAGGTCGTCATCACGGAGGTCCTCGCCGAGATCCTCGCCGGAGGCGCCCGCCTCAGGGAGATCAGAACTCGGGGACCGCGGCGCGGCAGTGGCCGTGGACAGGTGGGCCATCACGCGGGTCAGTGTCGGGCCGGCGGAGGCCGACGAGGAGCCGGTGGTCGCGTCGGCGACGACTCCCAGCCGGTCGAGGACCTCGTGGAGCCGGGCCGCGTCCGTACGCCATTTCCGGTCGACGACCTCCTCCGGGTACTGGCTCCACTCCACCGGCGACCAGTCGGGCCCGGCCTCGGCCGGGCCGCCGTGGAAGAGGCGGGCGGCGAGCAGCGAGGCGGCCTCGTCGACCGCGCCCGGCTCCTCCAGGAGGTCACAGGCCGGCCGCTCGCCGAGCCGGGAGGAGAAGCCGTCCGCGAGCCGGTCGCGGCGGGACAGCTCGGTCAGGGCGGAGACCACGCCCGCGTCGAGCTTGGCGGGCCAGCGGCCCATGCGCCAGGCGGGCAGCGCGACCCGGGTCAGGAGCCGGTCCCAGCCCGCGTAGGCCAGGCCGACCTGCTCCTGGGCGACGATCCGTACGCCGTAGTCCACGGCCTGCGCGCGCTCCGAACCGGCGGCGGCGACCCCACGCTCCATCTCGGCGGCGTGCCCGCGGCAGGCGCGCAGCAGGACGCGGGCGACCTGCCCGACGCCGAGGGCGCCGAGCCTGCGGAAGGGGTCGAGACCGGGGGTCTCGGGGACGGCGACGGCGGCGTCGAGACCGCGGATGAAGCGGCGGGCCGCGGCTATGTCGGGGTGGGCGGCCGGGCCCGTACCGGCGACGACGGGGGCGAGGACCGCGCGCAGCTCGGCGACCCGCATCCACCAGAGGAAGGGCGAGCCTATGACGAGGACGGGAGCCCCGCCGTCGTCGGACGGCCGGTGGGAGGTGTGCTTGTGGAGTGCCCGGTGGGCCCGGTGAGTGCGGTCCTCCAGCCAGCTGTCGCAGTCCGGCGTCAGGGCTATCGCGGAGGGCGCGGGGACCTCGAGCCGGTCGGCCAGGTCCCGCACGAGCCGGTAGAGGTCCGGGGCCGCGGTCTCGGAGAGCTCCACGGTGGGCGTGGCGGCCGGCCGGGCGCGGGCGACGACGAGCGAGACGGCCGTGGCGGCCAGGAGGACCAGGACGGCGAGGACGGTCACCACCCAGCGGGCGGTGTCCCAGCCGGAGCCGGTGAAACGGCCCGTGACCCCGCCCGCGTACAGGACGACGGCCACCGCGGCGGGGAGCACGGCGAGGCCCAGGGCCCTGCCACGGACACGGAGGACGGCGAGGGCCCGGGAGCGCGCTGCGCGCGCACCCCACTCCTCGCCGACAACGGCACCGGTACCGGACACGCCGTACATCACCCCCTCCTGCCCATGTCGGGACTGCCTGTGGCGGTGTTGCTCACTCCCCCACTGTGGCACCCGTCACTGACATCGCAATGCCGGTGGGCCAAGTGCCGGAACGCCTCCGCCGCACCCTAGTTGGGGCAGTGGCGGGCGTCATCCGGATGGCCGAGCCGTCACTCGATGGAATGGCTTTGGGCAAAGGTGATGGCGCTCGTGCGGCCGTACGGTTCACCGTACGGCCGCACGAGAGAACGGCGGAACGCCGTGCCGGATCAGGCCTCGGCGGCCTTCCGCGCGATGTCCGTGCGGTGCTGCGAGCCGTCGAGCCGGATACGGCCGACCGCCGCGTACGCGCGCTCGCGGGCCTGCGCCAGGTCCGTTCCGGTCGCGGTGACCGACAGGACCCGGCCGCCCGCGCTCACGATCGCGTCGCCGTCCCGCTTCGTCCCCGCGTGGAGGACGTACGCGTGCGGGGCGTCCTGCTCCGCGATCTCGTCCAGACCCTCGATGGGGTCGCCGGTGCGCGGCGTCTCCGGGTAGTTGTGCGAGGCGACGACCACGGTGACGGCGGCGTCGTCGCTCCAGCTCAGCGGCGCCTGGTCGGCCAGGGTGCCGTTGGCGGAGTTCAGCAGGACGCCCGCGAGCGGGGTCTTCAGCCGGGCCAGGACCACCTGGGTCTCGGGGTCGCCGAAGCGCGCGTTGAACTCGATGACCCGCACGCCACGGCTGGTGATCGCCAGACCCGCGTACAGCAGGCCGGAGAACGGCGTGCCGCGGCGGCGCAGCTCGTCGACCGTGGGCTGGAGGACGCTGTCCATGACCTCGTCGACCAGCTTGGGGTCGGCCCAGGGCAGCGGCGAGTAGGCGCCCATGCCGCCGGTGTTCGGGCCCTCGTCGCCGTCGAGCGCGCGCTTGAAGTCCTGCGCGGGCCGGAGCGGGAGGACGGTGACGCCGTCGGTGATCGCGAAGAGGGAGACCTCGGGGCCGTCGAGGTACTCCTCGATGACGACCCGGTCGCAGGCGAGGGCGTGCGCCCGGGCCTGCTCGACGTCCTCCGTCACCACGACGCCCTTGCCGGCGGCGAGGCCGTCGTCCTTGACGACGTACGGAGCGCCGAAGGCGTCGAGCGCCTCGTCGATCTCCTCGGGGGTGGTGCAGACGTAGCTGCGGGCGGTGGGCACGCCGGCACCCGCCATGACGTCCTTGGCGAACGCCTTGGAGCCTTCCAGCAGCGCCGCTTCGCGCGACGGACCGAAGACGGGGATGCCGACCGCGCGGACGGCGTCGGCGACACCGGCGACCAGCGGGGCCTCCGGGCCGACGACGACCAGTTCGGCGCCGAGCTCGGTGGCGAGGCGCGCGACGGCTTCGCCGTCCAGCTGGTCGACGGGGTGCAGCTCGGCGACCTCCGCGATTCCGGCGTTGCCGGGCGCGCAGTGCAGAGCGGTGACGTCGGGATCGAGGGAGAGAGAGCGGCACAGGGCGTGTTCGCGGGCGCCGCCGCCGATGACGAGGACCTTCACGCCAGCCAGAGTAGCCCGCTGACCTGGATGCCCCTTGTGCGGGCCACCGAGCGAGACGGCCCTAGTCGTTCGTGTATTCCTCCACAACGGTGGCTCCGAGCTCGCGCACGATCAGGTCGTGCCCGGAGAGGGCGGAGTCGACGAGGTCGGGATCGTCCTCCTCCGGCACGTCGTCCTCGGGCGCCACGGGCTGCGGCGCGGGCGGCGTGTACGCAGGCTCGGGGGCCTGCGCCGGAGCGGGGGCGAAGCCGGGGGCGAAGCCGGGGCCGGACCCCGAGCCGGGGGCGAAACCGGAGCCGGACGCCTGCGGGAAGGCCTGCGTGGGCTGCGCCTGTACGGGGGCGGGCGGCGGGGCCTGCTGGAAGGCGGGCGCGGGGGCGGACGTCTGCGGCCGACCGCCGCCGAAGCCGGTGGCGGCGGGCGGCGGATTGGCGCCGCCGGAGGGGTCGATGATCGCCTCGACCCGCCACTGCACGTTGAACTGCTCGGTGAGGGCCTGCTTCAGGACTTCCTCGCTGCCGCTGCTCGCGAAGTTGTCGCGGGCGCCGGCGTTGAGGAAGCCGAGCTGGAGGGTGGTGCCGTCGAAGCCGGCCACCTGCGCGTTCTGACTGAGCAGGATCCAGGTGAAGCGGCGCTTGTTCTTGACGGCTTCGAGGATCTGCGGCCAGAGGTTCCGCACCTGTGCCACGTCTCCACCGCCGCCACCGCCACCGGCCGCGGGAGCCGGGGCCTGCGGCGCGGGCTGCGCGTGTACGGGAGCGGGGGCGGCGGGCGCCGGTGCCTGTGCGGCGGGGGCTGTTGGGGCGGACGCACCGGGCCAGGCGCCGGGCGCACCGCTGCCGGGGGCCGCGGCCCCGGGCCAGGCACCGGGCCGGGCCGCGGGGGGCTGGGCCTGCGCGGGGGCGGGAGCGGGTGCGGGCGCGTGCTCCACGGGCGCGGGGGCGACCTGGGTGGGCTGCACGGGCTGCATGGGCTGCGCGGGCGCCGGGGCGAGCGGGGGCGGGGCCATCGGGGTGTGGGCGTCGGGCCCTGGCACGTACCCCATGGCGGGCGTGGGCGGCGCGGGCGTGTAGACGGCCCCGGACGCGACTCCGGACCCGGTTCCGGCGCCGGACGCGGCCCCGCGCTCCAGCCGGTCGAGACGCGCCTGGAAGGAACGCTCGTCGTCGAAGGCGGCGGGCAGCAGCACGCGCGCGCAGATCAGCTCCAGCTGGAGCCGGGGCGAGGTGGCGCCGCGCATCTCCGTCAGTCCGGTGTTGACCAGGTCGGCGGCCCTGCTGAGCTCGGCGGCGCCGAACACGGACGCCTGCGCCTGCATGCGCTCGATCACGTCGACCGGGGCGTCGATGAGCCCCTTCTCGGCGGCGTCCGGCACGGCGGCCAGGATCACCAGGTCACGCAGCCGCTCCAGGAGGTCGGCGACGAACCGCCGGGGGTCGTTGCCGCCCTCGATGACCCGGTCGACGACCTCGAACGCGGCGGCGCCGTCACCGGCCGCGAAGGCGTCCACCACCGAGTCGAGCAGTGACCCGTCCGTGTAGCCCAGAAGAGAGGTGGCCATGGCGTACGTCACACCGTCGTCGGCGGCGCCGGCAAGCAGCTGGTCCATGACGGACATCGAGTCACGCACGGACCCGGCGCCCGCGCGCACGACGAGCGGCAGCACGCCGTCCTCGACGGAAGCGCCCTCCTGCCCGCAGACCTGCCCGAGGTACTCCCGCAGGGTCCCGGGCGGCACGAGCCGGAAGGGGTAGTGGTGGGTCCGCGACCGGATGGTCCCGATGACCTTCTCGGGCTCGGTCGTGGCGAAGATGAACTTGAGGTGCTCCGGCGGCTCCTCGACCACCTTCAGGAGGGCGTTGAAGCCCGCCGAGGTGACCATGTGCGCCTCGTCGATGATGTAGATCTTGTACCGGCTGGAGGCGGGCCCGAAGAAGGCCTTCTCCCGCAGGTCACGGGCGTCGTCCACACCACCGTGGGACGCGGCGTCGATCTCGATGACGTCGATCGATCCCGGCCCGTTCCGCGCGAGGTCGCGGCAGGACTGGCACTCGCCGCAGGGCGTCGGCGTCGGACCCTGCTCGCAGTTCAGGCACCGGGCCAGAATCCGCGCGCTGGTCGTCTTTCCGCACCCACGCGGCCCGCTGAACAGGTACGCGTGATTGACCCGGTTGTTCCGCAGGGCCTGCTGCAACGGGTCGGTGACATGCTCCTGCCCGATGACCTCGGCGAAGGACTCGGGGCGATAGCGGCGGTACAGCGCGAGAGACGACACGTATACGAGGTTATAGGCGCGCACCGACAACCCGGGAAAAACCACCGGGCGGGACCTCGTCGCAAGCGGAGGGAAGGGCCTCCGACCACCGTCTTCCACCCCCGGCCGGATCCACCCGGCCCGAGAACGCAAGCGCCCCCCACGCACCCGCCAGAGCCAACCTACCCTTGCTGCCTTCCGGCCCTGGGGGAGTTCAGTCAGATAGCGCCACGTGAGGGGCTCCGCCCAGCCTACCCGATCCCGGAGGCCACCCGATCCACCCCCTCGGACACCCCCTCGGACACCCCCCTCGGACACCCTCTGCGCCGACTTCTCCGCCGGCTTCTCCGACACCTACGGAACGCTCTCCGGCCAGCCACGCGTGACCTCCGCGCACCCCCCGTACGACCTCGCCGGGGGCGTTGATCGAATCGAGTTCGCGAGCACCCTCCTCGGTCATGTAATGTTCCGACCGGAGGATTCGCCTAGTGGCCTAGGGCGCACGCTTGGAAAGCGTGTTGGGGGCAACCCCTCACGAGTTCGAATCTCGTATCCTCCGCCAGTGCCTCACCGGGCACGATGTCGAAGGGCCCCACCGTTCGCGGTGGGGCCCTTCGACGTGTGTGGTCTCAGTTTTGGTCTCAGTTTCCCTCCGGCACGGCGTCGGGCCTACCGGCCGTTGAGAACGGCGCGGCACACACCACAGAACATGGCGGCGTCCCGCCCGTACCTGCGCATCAGCTGGCCGCACTCGGTGCACGGCCCGAGCTCCCACGGCGGGCAGCCCAGCGCTGCGGAGGCAGCCGCCCGCTCGATAGCCGTGATGAGCATCGGGTTCCGGGACCGCTGCACCGGCATCCGAGGGAGAGTGAAGCCGCCGGTGGGCTGACCAAGATCGCGGATGGGTCGGGCGTCGCTGACGAACCAGCCCTCTTCGCCGGCCCTGCAGGTCCGGTCTATCTCCTGCTCGGCGAAGGTGATCTCGTCGTCGTCCTCCTGCACGGGGGCGTCGGGTAGAGGCTCCATCTCACCTATCAGCTCCCGCCACCGCTTGCAGTCAGCCGACGGCACCCACATGTGCCGTCCGGCCCGGCCGCTGCCGCGGTTGGGGACGTAGACCGGCACGCTCTCCCCCGTCGCGCTCTCCAGCACGAGATCTTCGAGGTGGACCGCTTTCTTCTGTGGTTCGCACAGCGCGGGCACGAACCAGTCGGAGTGAACACCGCCGCAATGACCGGCGCCACCGGACAACAGACAGTGCCGGTTGCTGCTGGGAACGCATTTCCACACCTGGAGATAGCGGTACCCGCCGCGGATCACCATCTCCTTGCCGCCAGCGATGTCCTTCCACGGCATGTCGTCCACGCGGGCCCAAGGCGCACGGTCGATCAGGGAGGCCGTGCGGTCCTTGGCCACCCACAGGGGCATGATGCCGTGCTGCACGGCGTTGACCGAGCGGCGGTGCACGCTGCTGGGGCTGAGATGGTGGTACTGGATCTCCCAGCCGATCCGTTTGCCCCCGGGCCCTGTGACGAGGGCATCAGAGATGCTGCGCCGGTTCGCGGTGGGAACCTCGGCCTCAGCTCCCAGGCCGTACCGCGAAGCGGTATCGACGATCCGCTCCTTCGTGGCCTTGTGCTGCTCGCTCTCCGCCGGCGTCGCCTTGTGCGTGATCGGAAGGTGCGATGCGACGAGAGGCCGCCGGCCGCCGACGCGGCCTCGGCGGATGAACATCCACGGAGACTTCCCGCCGGCCTCCGACAGGCACTCGCGTCCGTCGCGGTGTGCGAGGCACTCGAGTAACTGGGGGTCGCGTTCGGCGACGCGTGCGGTGATCTCTCGCAGCAGATCGGGACGCCCCGGGTGACCGAGGTCGGGCAGGGACAGATTGATCTCTATGCCATATCCGGTGTGCCACACGCCATTGGCCATCCGTCCACGATAGGAGCGACCGCCGACAGAGCAACAGATGGCGTATTCCGGGCCGTTGACTGGCGGCTGCTGGGCGGCGACATCCCCACTTCAGTGAACTCCCCAAGGGTGTTGGGTAGATCACCAGATGTCGATCAACGGCACGACTGTCAGACCAAGTGGTTACAGTCCTGAACCGGAGATGAGGGAGGGCAGCGTGCCTGTCGGCAGCAGTGATCACTTCGCGCAGATCATGGAGCAGCTCGGAGAAGAGTTGCCCGATCTCGCCGACCAGCTGAAGCAGGAGGTCCGGCAGGGCCGAGTAGCTTCCGAGCAGCGACTCAGGCAGGAGGGGGAGTACGAAGCGCGCGCCAGCCGGCTGGCGGAGGCCGAGCTCCCGCCCCTCGGCAAGGCTGACATCGCCGTTCTTCCGTACACCGACGACGAGCGCATGGAGCTCGTACGCTCAGCGCTGCTCACTCTTGCCGAGACCATGTACGCGTCACGCAAGGCAGCACTGGACATCGCCTCGAAGCGAGAGATGGAGCTGACCATCGAGTTCGGCGATCCGGAACTGGAATCGATCTCCTACCTCGACCTCAAAGCGGAGACGGAGCTTGCCCGGGTCGCCCTGACGACCGTGCGAGAGCTGCTGTCCGAGGATTCCGACGTGGCGATGGGGAGCATCCAGTGAACAGGGCCAATCTGGTGCTGGCCATCGAGAAGGCGATCGGCGCTCTGCAGCCCGTGTATCGCGGCAACGCCGACGAGTCCGATCTGTACGAGGCATCCCTGCTTGTCGTATGCCTTGAAGCCGCACGGGCCGCAGGCGGGACGGCGCTGCTGACGCAGGATGGCAGGAATCCGGCTGCCGCCCTGCGTTTCCGCAGGTCCCCCGGAAACCTGTGGTCAGGTGACTTCACCCACGTCCTGGTGGGCTTCCCTGGCACGCAAAAGAAGCTGGAGATCCACTTGGGCGTGTTCGTGGCGGCCACCACGTCGAAGGTGGCGCATGAGTGCGATGTCGCCATCCTGGATCACCAGGAGGCCGAGCGGAGTCGCCGCGCCATGGTCCACCCCCGGAGCAGGGGGCTGGTCGCCGCGATCGAGGCAAAGCACTACGGCGCCTCACCCGGCCTCGGGATCGGCCGCGGGTTCTTGGGGCTGGCCCAAGAGCTTGGCGGGAAGAAGTGCTCGCTGGTCTTCCCATCACAGAGCTCCACCACGCTTGGCGCCTTGATCGCCAAGAAGGACAGCGAGGCGTACCCGCAGTTGCTTCCTGGCACGACGGCAGCCGACCGGCTCCGCTCGAAGCTCGACCAGGCCATTCGCAACTGGAAGGACCGGCTTTAAGCCACCCGCTCAGTGCGGCGGGCGAACACGGCATCCGGCCCCGGGCGGCGCGTCCACTTCTGGCCACGTCGTCTGTTTGAGCTTTTTGCCACATTTCACAGCCCGATGGAGGGATATCTTTGGTGCGTCGCCCGTACAGGGAAGACGGCGCCTCGCGCGTGTTCCCCCATGGAGCACCACCGGCGTGTACATGCCGGGCGTGCCGGAAATAGGCTGACCAGTAGGAACACCACGACCCTCGGGCCGCCGCCCTTTGACGAGCAAGGACACCCCCGACTGATGGCAGTGACCCAGCAGGAGATCGAGAACCGCTTGTGGGACGCCGCCGACGAGCTGCGCGTGGCGATGCCCGAAGCGCAGTACTCCTCGGTCGTCTTCCCGCTGATGTTCTGGAAGTACCTGTCGGACACCTGGGAGCACCAGCACCAGGAGTTCCTGGCCGACAACGAGGGCCTGGAGGGCCTCTCTCCCGAGGAAGCCCGAGAGATCGAGTACCGCGACTACCAGTCGTTCGAGATCCCGTTCATCCACCCCGGAACCGTCCAGGAGCGTCGCGCCTCCTGGTCGTCCATCCTCGCCACCGTCACCCAACCCGGCCTGGGTCAGCGGGTCCGCGCCTCCCTGCAGGCCATCGAGACGGCCAACCCTGACAAGTTCTCCCGCCTGTTCGGGTCCATGACTTGGGCCTCCGAAGAGGTGTTGTCGGGGGAGGTGTTGGCGGCGGTCATGCAGGCGATGGACCGCACTCCAAAGATGCACGAGGGCAATGTGTCCCACGATGTGCTCGGCGGGGCGTACGAGTACCTGCTGAAGCGGTTCTCCGACGGGTCCGGCACCCGCGCCGGCCAGTTCTTCACCCCGCGCGAGGTCGTCGAGCTGATCGTCGAGGTCCTGAACCCCAAGAGCTTCGAGTCTGTGTACGACCCGACCTGTGGGTCGGGCGGCATGCTCATTGCCTCGGCGAACCTCCTGAAGGCCCGTGGCGGGCGGGGCTACACGCTCAGCCTGTACGGGCAGGAGGCCGTACAGGACACTGCGGGTGTAGCACGCATGAACCTCTTCATGCACAACCTGACCCAGTTCCAGGTCGAGGTCGGCGACACCCTCAAGGACCCGCGCTTCAAGAAGCCGGACGGGTCCATGGCGACCTTTGACGTGATCGTTGCCAACCCGCCCTATAGCCTGAAGTGGAAACCCTGGACCAAGGACCCTCGCGCCATCGGCGGCACCGCTCCAGCAAAGTCTGCCGATTGGTCGTTTGTGCAGCACATGATCGCCAGCATGGACCCGGAGAAGGGTCGTGCTGGCGTCGTTCTGCCCCACGGCGTTCTGTTCCGCGGCGGGGAAGAAGGGGCCATCCGGCGGCGAGTCCTGGACGACGACCTCCTCGAAGCCGTCATCGGGCTTCCGGCCAACCTCTTCTACAGCACTACCATCCCGACCTGCGTCCTGGTTTTCCGTGCTCCTGGCACCAAGGCTCCAGAGCGGCAAAATGGCGTGCTGTTCATCGACGCCTCCACGGGCTTCACCAAGGCCGCCAAGCGGAACATTCTCACCGACGCTGACATCGCCAACGTAGTGACCTCCTACCACTCCAACTTCGATGCCGACGGCCATCCGGTCGAAAACGACGGTGACGGCGGCTTGGCTGCGCGATTCGCTCCACTGTCGGAGATCGTGGTGAACGGGTACGACCTCAACATCGCCAGGTACATCAACCATGCCACAGCCGAGCATGAAGACCTGGGCACCCTCATCGATGCCTACAACATCGCCCGCGCCGAACGGCAGAAGACGGAGCAGCGCATGCTCGCGGTCCTCGCATCTGCCGGAATCGAGGGCTTCGATGAGTGATCAGTCGGAGTGGCCGCGGAAGGCGCTCTCCGAGGTTGGAGAATTGATCCGCGGTCGTCGTTTCACGAAGAACGACTACGTGGAGTCCGGGCTGGGCTGCATCCACTACGCGCAGGTGCACACCCGCTTTGGTGCTATCGCCAGGGATCCCCTCACGTTCCTAGCGGAAGATTCCCGTGCGCGAATGCGCCTTGCTCACCCGGGAGATCTGGTCATCGCCGCGACGAGCGAGAACGTTGACGACGTCGGTAAGGCAGTCGCATGGCTGGGCAACGACGACGTTGCCGTTCACGATGACTGCTACATCTTCCGTCACGGATTCGATCCTTCATACGCCTCGTACTTTTTCTCGTCATCTCTCTTCCATGCACAGAAGATCAAGTACGTATCCGAGACGAAAATCGTGCGGATCTCGGGCGCGAACTTGGGCAGGATCGAAATTCCCGTTCCCCCTCAGCCAGTGCAAGAGCGGATCGTCGAGGTCATCGGCGCGGTAGACGACCAGATCTCCGCGCTCGACGCCGAGGCCGACGCGCTGGATACCCTGCTTCGGGGGCGCAAGGAACAGCTGTTTGCCCACTACGCTGCCACCGCGACCACGCAGCTGATCGGTGAGGTCCTGGAAGAGATCAAGCGCCCCATCACCGTCGACTCTGAGGCCGAATACCTGCAGATCGGTATCAGGTCCCACGGGCGCGGGCTGTTCACCAAAGAGGCGGTGACCGGAGAGTCCCTGGGGTCCAAGAAGGTGTTCTGGGTTGAGCCCGGCGACCTGGTCATCAACATTGTCTTCGCTTGGGAAGGCGCGGTTGCCATTGTGCCCCCGGAGATCGAGGGCTATTGCGGATCGCACCGGTTCCCGACCTACAGGCGGCGCGACGGCGGGGACGTCGAGTTCTTCCGACTCTTCTTCTCTACCAAGACAGGCACACAGCTTCTGGCTAACTGCTCTCCCGGCGGGGCCGGACGCAACCGCACGCTGAACCGCAAGCGGCTGATGCAGTCGCCCATCGGCATGCCCTCGGCTCAGGAGCAGGACCGGGCCATCTGCGAGTTCCAGGCCCTGGAGGGGACCATCGTGGCCGCACACGCCGAGGCCGACCGCCTGCGTGCTGTGCGCGCCGCCCTGCTGTCCGGTTCGCTGGACCGCAGCATCGAGTTGGCTAACGCTGAGCGAGAGGCATGATCTGTGGCCAAGGGGATCCGGGAACGCGAGTTCCAGAACCTGATGATTCAGTGGTCCCTTCCGATGGGCTGGGATTTCACAGCTGGCAGGTCGCTACAGCGTGAGACCACGCAGACGGTAATCGCCGGTCAGCTGCGGGACGCCATAGTCCGGTTAAACCCTGGGGTGATCGACAGGTTCGACGTGGACGCGGTGGTCGAGGAGATCATCGCCACGGTCAACGCCGTCGAAGGCGGACTGGTGCGGGCTAACGAGCAGGTGCTGCACCTGCTGCGCGGGCATAAGGAGTTCCGGGACGCCGACGGCGTGTGGCACGCCCTAAAGGTCATCGACTTCGAGCGCCCCACTGCCAACACGCTGGTCGTATCGGACGAGGTGACCATAACCGTCCCCGGCAAGACCTCCCGCCGCTTCGACCTTGTGTACTGGGTCAACGGCCTGCCCCTAGTGGTGGTCGAGGTGAAGTCACCGACCGCGAAGTCTGCTTGGGCCGATGCCGCCCGCGAGATCAACAACGTGTACGCCACCGAGTACCCGTGGTTCTTCACCCCCAACGTCTTCGCCGTCGCCTCCGATGGGCTGAAGCTGCGGTTCGGCGCCGCCGGCGCGCCCACGAACCTTTGGCAGCCGTTCCGATCCACCGCCGACGACGAGAACCTGTCCGGGCAGGCCGACGTGCAGCGCTCCGTCGAACTGCTGCTTAACCCGTCGACCGTCCTGGACATGCTCGCCAACTTCGCTCTCTTCGACACTTCCGGGGGCGGGGCGGACAAGAAGTACCTGCCCCGCTATCCGCAGCTGGAGGCCGCGCACCTGATCCATGAGCGGGTCCTGGAGGGCGGGTCCAAGGGCCTGGTCTGGCACCACCAGGGGTCCGGGAAGACGCTGCTGATGGTGTTCGCCGCCTCGCTACTGCTGGCCGACACCCGCACCGAGTCGCCCACGATCATCCTGCTCTCGGACCGGACCCAGCTCGTGCGGCAGACCTCCGGGGTGTTCACCTCCGCGATGGGGGACGCTTACTTCCACCAGCCGGCCACCAGCCAGGAGTTGCGTTCCCTGCTGGCCGACGATGTGCGTGGCGTCATCTCCACGACTGTCCACAAGTTCGCCGACGCCGGAAAGAACCTGTCCACGCGAGACAACATCATCGTGTTGGTCGACGAGGCACACCGCACGCAGTCCGCCAAGTCGAAGTCCCTGGCCGGCCAGATGCGCGCAGCATTGCCGCACGCGAAGTTCTTCGGCATGACCGGCACCCCCATCAGGAACCTCGCCACCGACACCTTCGCCCTCTTCGGCGAGGAGACCGACCCGGGCAGGGTGCTGCACCGGTACTCGGTGTCCCGGTCTCTGCTGGACGAGGCGACCGTCCCGGTCATGCTGGACCCGCGCCCCGTCTCCTTCGAGATCGACGACCATGCGCTGCAAGCCGAGTTCGACCAGTTCGCCGACGACTTCGACCTCGACGACCCCGACCGTGAAACCCTCTCCCGTAAGTTCGGGCGCCTCACCTCGGTGTTCGCCAACCCCGAACGCATCCACGCAGTCTGCCAGGACATCGTGGACCACTACCTGGCCGGCGCCTACCGCAACGGCCTCAAGGCCCAGGTCGTCGCGTTCAACCGTGAGCTGGCCGTGGCGTACGCGGGCAAGATCAACGAGCTGCTGGCCGGCTTCGAGGCGTCGCAGGCGCTCGCCGAGGTCGGGAAGCATGGCCGGATCACTGCCGAGGTGAATATCTCCGTCTCCGACTCCAAGGACGAAGACCCCGCCATGCGGCCGTACCAGCTCTCGGAGACCGAGGAGGAGGAGCAGAAGCGCCAGTTCCTCGCCGCCGACGACCCGCTGTGCTTCCTGGTGGTGACCGCGAAGCTGATGACGGGTTTCGACGCCCCCAACGAGGGTGTCCTCTACCTGGACAAGCCGCTGAAGGCCCACACCTTGTTCCAGACGATCACCCGCCCGAACCGCACCTGGGTGTCCCCGGCCGGGTTCGTAAAGACCTCGGGCGTGGTCGTCGACTACATCGGCCTGGCCGAGGAGGTCCAGCGGGCTGTTGTCGACCCCACCGCGACGGGGGCTGGCAAGGGGGGCGGGTTCATCAGCGACGTGTCTGAGCTGGTCGCCGAATTCCGCACCGTCTTCGCCCGCATCGAAGACCTCTTCGTGGACGTGGACGACCTGGACCTCACGGTCCACGGATACGAGTCCGTGCGAGCCATCAACGTCTTCCTGGACTCCAACCCGGGCGCCGCCGAGGTGTTCTCTAAGGACTACCGGCTCCTGGCCCGCCTGTACCCGCTCATCAACACCGACAAGCGGGTCGCCAAGTATCGCGACGGCTTCGGGCTGTTCGGATCCGTCTACACAACCCTGTTCAAGAAGTCGTCCGACGAGGAGAGGAAGGAACGGCTGGCCGAGCTGGGGCCGATGGTCCTGGAGATCATCAACGCCCACGTCCACTCCTTCTCCGTGGTCGCCTCCCAGGAGGAAGCCCTCGTCCTGGATGCCCAGGGCATCGCCATACTCAAGGAGCTGTTGGCCCTCGTCCGCCCCAAGTCCAAAAAGGACGGCGACGAGGACAAGAGGCCGCCGTCCGCGGCGGAGATCCTGGACCACATCAAGGCCGCCCTCGACAAGGGCGTCGAGCCGGGGTCTGTGAAGTACACGGCCCTGGCAGAGCGGATCAAGCAGCTGCGGGACCGGATCATCCAGAACGCCCAGGATGCCCTGGAGTTCCTGTCCGAAGCACTCCGGATCGCCCGCGCCATCGTGAACGCGGAGAAGCACCCCGCCGAGGCCGTCGTCGTGCTCGACGACGACCATGTGGGTGTGCTGTCGCGGATCATCCTCGATCACGCACCGTCCGGCCTCACGGTCACGGAGAGGAACCTGGCCGAAGAGATCGACAAGGTGGTCACTCGCACTCTCGCCCAGGCATGGGACAACGCGGACGCCCGCAATCGAGGCGCCCGGCGCGCGACCGCCGCGGTCTTCCGCCGGTACATGTTGAAGCCGGTCGGGGAACCGTACGACTCCACCGTCGCCTACATCGAAGCCCACTACCTCGTCGACTGATGAACGCACGGAGGCCCGGCACCCCGTGGCGGGTGCCGGCCCTCGTCGCGCTGCGTGGGCCTAATGCACGCCCTGGCCTCACCTGGCGGCGCGCCGGTGTGGTTCGCCCTGGTGGGCGGCATTCCGGGGCACTACCCGTCGTCAGTGTCACCGTACTTACCCGGGTTCCGGGCTCGGTCCACAGCCTGTGCACATGCTTCGGCGAAGGCCACCTCGACGGCCGTCTTGTCCGTGCCTCGCACTTGGGCCTCGACCTCCTGGCCCGTGCCGGGTCGTCGGGCCGTGCGCCAGGCCGAGGCGCGGTCGGTGTAGCGGTCGGTCTCGAAGTCCCAGGCCGGCACCGACCACTGCTCCGGGACCCCGGTCGCCGCGCGTTCCCCGCCGGGGAGGAACAGGGCTCGGGCGTGGAAGACAACGGCCCGCTCCGGCACGCGGTCGCGGATAGCGCTCGGGCCGCCGGGGCCCTGGTGTTCCCAGCGCCAGCGGTCCCATTCTTCGACCTCGGCAGGGTGGTCGGGCCAGTCCTCGCTCCACCGGGCGACGACCTCGTCGGCGTGCTCGCGGTGGAGGAAGGGCACGCGTCGCTCGCCGAGGCGGGCGACGTGGACCATCAGCTCTGCTGGGACGGGGCTCTGGCTGGCCTCCGGCGCGGCACTCCCCTCGGCCTGGTCTGTGCCCCACAGGAGGCCGCCGACCTTGGCGGCGGTGTCCTTGAGGACGCGGCTGGTCAGGTGCTGGTAGCGGCGGCGCATCCGGGCGGACTTGCCGGGTTCCCAGCCCATGATGGCGTCGACGACCGCGTCGGAGACGCCGAGGATGAGCAGGACAGTTGCCGCGGTGTGGCGGGCGTCATGGAGGCGGGCATCGCGGACGCCAGCGGCCTTCAGCAGCTCCTTCCACTTGTGGTAATCCGTGTTCGGGTTCAGGGGCTCGCCGGTGGGCGAAGTGAAGACGTACCCCTTCTCCGTCCACAGGTCACGGGCCCGGGCTCGCTCGCGTGCTTGCTCCTCCTTGTGCTGGCGCAGGAGCTGAAGGAGTTCATCGGGGGCACCGATGGGGCGCTGGCCAGCGCGGGACTTGGCGTTCTTCGTCTCGCGGCGGGTGTTGATCTTCTGGGGGCAGTAGCCGGGTTTGCGTCCACAGCGTTCGCCGCAGCCGTGCTTGTAGCGGGGCCGCAGCCGGCCACGGCGTACGCGGACGACGCCTCGCTCGAAGTCGACGTCGTCCCACTGCATGCCGAGGACCTCGCCCTGGCGCAGGCCGAGGGCGAGCGCGATGACCCAACGGGCGGTGTTGCGGTGCTTGGCGGCCTCGGCGAGGAGCCGCTGGACCTCCTCGACCGTGTACGGCTCGACCTCCTCCTCTTCGACCTTGGGGGCCTTGGCGATGGAGGCCGGGTTCGCCGTGAGGTGCTTGCGGCGTACGGCCTCGTTCAGCGCCGTGCGAATCGTGCGGTGGGCCTGGTGGGCGGTGCCGGCGGCGCTGCCGTTGTCCTGCATCTTCTTGTAGAAGCGCTCCAGGTGCTCCGGGTCGAGCTTCTCCAGGCGGTGGGCGCCCAGGCCGGGGATGAGGTGGTGGTTCACCGCGACGCGGTAGCCGTCGATCGTGTTCTCCGAGACGTGCGCGGCGGCGATGTTCTCGACCCAGTGGGTGAGCCATGTCTTCACGGTCCACGACTGGCCGGCCTTGCGGACGGCGCCCTTGTCGCGCTGCCGTTCCAGCTCGCGTACGAGCTTGGTGACCTCGGCTCGGGTCTTGCGGCCGACGTGGCGACGGTCCGGGGTGCCGTCGTCCTTGACGCCGACGGTGACGCGGCCGTGCCAGCGCCCGTCTTTGCCGAGGTAGATGGACGAGGCGCCGTTGGGCTGGCGGGGCTTCGGTGCGGAGGCTCGCGTCATGCGGCGGCTCCGAAGTCGGTCGCCGACAGACGGCGGGCCAGGAATTCGTTCACCGCCTCTGCTGGGATGCGGCGCAAACTGCCGATCTTGACGGAGACGATCTCGCCGGAGGAGACGTACTCGTACAGCTTGGTGCGGCCGATGCCGATCCGGCGGGCGGCCTCGGCGACGGTGAGGGCGACCAAGGTCGTGTCGCCGGCGGATCGCCGCTCGGCCATCAGGGTTCGCAGGGCGTCTTCGGGGACGTCCAGGAGCTGGGCTATCTGGGAAATGGGCAGCACGGGCTGCGGCATGGGGTACTCCTCCCGCCGGCATCGCGGCGTCGCGGGAGCGGCAACTCCCGTCGGCCTGGCCGGTGGCGTCGTTCAGGGATGGATGGGTCGGTGGATGATGGTCGGCGACGGATGTCGCCGTGCGTGGCGGTTCTCGGCGTTCGTAGCGCCGCGAGGAGGCAGCAGCCGCCTATTCGCCGGTGGGTGGCTGCCCCTGGTTCCGCAGGTGCGCCCGCGATGGGTGCAGGCTCCTCTGCAGGGCCCGCTCTTCGAGCCGGAGGAGTTCGTCGACCTGTCCTCTCTGCTCGGGGCCCTTGTCCCCGTATGCATTGAGTTCCATGTCGATCTCGTGCAGGTGCATCTGGTTCCGGTCGATCGCCGCTCGCAGTTGGTGGTACTCCCGCGTCATCTGGACGTACTCACGGGCAAGCTCACGAATGCGGGGCGTGGCCAGCTCTCCTGGCGGCCCCGTCAGGTCCTGCATCGTGATGTCGAAGACCTTGCAGAAGCCGAGCGCCTCGTCGAGGTTGACCCTGCGACGGGGTTTGCCACTCTCGATGCGCCAGATCGCCGACTGGTTGATCGGATGGCCGACGGCGGCCATCTCCTCGGCGAGCTTCACCGTGCTCCAACCGCGGACCTCGCGCTCCAGCTTGATGCGGGCAGCGACGTGCTCCTCCGGCATCGGACGACCGGGGCCGACGCGCTCCGCGCCTTCCTCACCGCTCACTCGCACCTCCCTTCACACGACAACGGGTCCACTGGGGCCAGCATCCACAACTAAACATCGTTGCGGAGTGAAATGCAAGGCGTTGCGCTGCCGAAAATCTCGGCTATGGTCGTAGTCCGCCGTACAGCGACGGACGGATCCGCACACGCAAGCGGCCCCGGTGCTACGAACACCGGGGCCGAAGTAGAGGCTCCACCGCACAACCATCCATCCCTGAACGATCGAAACCGGAGGCCGGGGTTGCCGCCCCGTAATGGCCTGCCGGATGAGGAGCTCCGTGACCCAGGGTACGACCCTGCCATCCCAGACGCCATCCCGCTTCGACGAAGGTCCCGCCCCGACGGAACCTCCGTTCAACCTGGACGCCGAGCGCGCGGTCCTTGGCGCCTGCATGCACAAAGCCGACGTCATCGACGCGGTCCGGCCCGTCCTCGGCGACGACGCCTTCTACCGGCCCGCGCACGAGACCATCTGGCGCGCGCTCCTCACCCAGCACCGCGAGGACAAGCCGACCGACCCGATCGTCCTCACCGAACTGCTCCAGCAGCAAGGCGACCTGCAACGGGTCGGCGGTCCCACCTACGTGTTCCAGCTCGCCGACGCGCCCTACGGCACCGGCAGCGCCGAGCATCACGCGGAGATCGTCCGCGCGAAGGCCGACCTACGCCGCCTGATGACCTCCGCTGTACGGACCCTCCAACGGGCCCAGGAACCCGGCGCTGATCCCGAGGCGATCCGCAGCGAGGTCGAAGCGGAAGTGCGCGCCGAACGCGAGCGCGCACTAGCCTCGGGACAGGGACGGCTGTCCCGCTTCGCTACCAACGGATGGTCGTTCGTCAAAGAGAGCGGCGCGGACACCGAGCCCCTGTGGGGCACCCGTGAGAAGACCGTCTGGGCCTCCGGCGAGAGCCTGATGATCGTCGGCGCTCCGGGCGTCGGCAAGACGACCCTGGCCCATCAGGTGATCTTCGCCCGCATCGGCCTGCAGGAGACCGTCCTGGAAATGCCCGTCGCCCCCAGCAGGCGCGTGCTCTACCTGGCAATGGACCGGCCGAAGCAGATCGCCAAGGCCATGGCTCGCCGCGTCTTCCCCACCGACGAGAAGATCCTGCGCGAGCGGCTCGTGGTCTGGGAAGGTCCGCTGCCCGCCACCCTCGACAAGGAGCCCGACCTCCTCGCCGACCTCGCTGCCGCCCACCAGGCCGACACCATCGTGATCGACAGCCTCAAGGACGCGGTCAGCACGATGGTCGACGACAGCCTCGCGGTCGCCTTCCACAACGCCCGCATGCGCGCCATTCGCAACGGCGTGGAGATCATGGAGCTGCACCACCAGCGAAAGGCCACCGCCGACGCGCCGCGCGGCCAGCGCCCCAGCCTGGACCAGGTCTATGGCTCCACCTGGTTCACCTCCGGCGCGGGCAGCGTCCTGTTCGTCACCGGCCGGGCAGGCGACCCCGCAGTCACCCTGCACCACCTCAAAACCTCCACCGGTGAAGTCGGCCCCTTGGACGTCACCCACGACCACGTGCGTGGCACCACCACCGTCGACCCCACCAAGGACCCCGCCGTCCTGCTGCAGAACGCCCCCAACGGGCTGACAGCACGGGACCTGGCGACCGTCCTCATCGGCGGAGGCGACCCCGAACGTGCCGACATCGAGAAGGCGCGACGACACCTCAGTCGCCTCGTCGACAGCGGCCTGGCCAACAAGGCAGAGGGCATCGCCGGAGGGGCCGGAGGCGGCCAGCAGGCCCGCTACTACGCCTCCGCCCGCCACCTCACCGCCGTCGGCTGAGCCCCGCACCGAACCCCTGAAAGCGTTCACGCGACCGTCCACGCGGCCCCCGCGCCCGCACAGTGCCGTGAACCGCCCATAGCGCACACGCTCACTGCAAAACCGCAGGTAGAGCGATCACGCGACCGTCCACGCCGTACACGCACCCAAGCGATCACGCGCGGGGCCCCCTTTAGAAGGGGGCCCGCGTGTACGCCCCATCCGTGAACGCCGTGATCGCCTCCTCACTCGCCCCGGAGTAGCCCCGTACATGCCCCCTGCCATAACCGACATGCTCGCCACCGCTTCGCTCCCGTTCACCGATGGTCCGCTCCTGCCCGTGGCCGTCCTGGCAGTCGCCGCCGGCGTACTGCTCGCGGGCCTGAAGGCGCGACGCAGCCAACACCGCACCCGCGTTCGGAAGCGGCGCGTCTCGGCCGCAGTCGCCACTGCGACCGTGGCGGCGCTCGTGTGCACCGCCTACAGCGCGGACACCAGCTGGCGGTTCGCCGCCCACTACCTCGACATGCGCAACACCGCAGAGCGCGCCGCGATGTTCGCCGCCGCCGAGCTCGCCCTGTTCTCGATGGCCCTGATGGCCCGCCAGAACCTGCACGGGCCGCGGCAGGCAGCCGGCCTGCCCGGAGTCCTGGTCTGGGTGATCACCGCCATGCAGACCATCCCCGCCTACGCCGAGTCCGGCCCGGTCGGCGGCACCGTGCGTGCCTTCACCGGCCCGGTGATGGCCGCCGTGCTGTGGCACCTGGCCATGGGCATCGAGCTCCGCCAGCGGACCCCCGACGCCGCCTCCCGCGGGCTCGCCGCCGTCCTCACACGGCAGGCCCGCGAGCGGCTGCTCGCCCGCCTGGGGATCGTCGAGCAGGACCAGGGCGCCGCCCAGATCATCCACGACCGGGCTACGCACCGGGCTGTCGCTCTGGCCGCCCGCCTCGCCGAGATGACGCCCGAGCAGCGCACCGGACGGGCGGGCCGGCGCACCGTGCGCCGTCTGTCCAAGGCCCTCGCCCGCTCCGGCATCGACGCCGACCCGCTCCGCAACGAGCAGCTGCTGCGCCAGCTCGCCACCCGCCGCCAAGCAGCCACCCTGGCCACCATCGGCCTGCCCGAGCGCTGGACCACGCCCGCCGGGCAGCCCGTCAGCCCGCCCGACCACTCCCGGGCTGACGTCGACGAGCGGGCGGCAGGCAAGGGGCGGGCAGAAGACCGCGCCCGCCCGCACCCATCAGTTCCGGGCGACGAAGAACCCCACCCGGGCGTCCGCCCGCAATCCGCCCGCCCGAATCCCACCACCCGCTCCGGCCCGGAAACGACAGCCCGACCGGAACGGGCAGCCCGCCCGCAAGAGGCGGCTCCGCCGCCCACGGGCAGCGGCCCTGGCACCGCACCGGTCAAGCTCGCTACGTCGAAGCCGAAGCGGCCGGGCCACAAGCCTCGCGCTACCGACGAGATCCTTCGCGACTACGCCCACCGACTCCACGGCGAGTACGGCCGTCTGTCTCGCGACCTCCTGGAGCAGGCCGTACGCGGCGACGGATACACCGTCGCCAGCGACGACGCCGGCGCCATCGTCCGCGCGGTCAAGGCCGAACTGAACGCCTCCCACGACGGCTGACGACCACCTCGCCCATCCTCCCTCCCCTCCCGGAGATCCCGATCGTGACGCACGACCCCAACCACGCCGGCAACCCCGGCGTACTGCCGTCGCTGACGAAGTCGCCTACGCTGACGGAGCGTTTGCGGCGCGCGTTCGGACGGGCGACTCCTGGCGGAGCCAGTAGTACCCCGAGTCCGACTCAAGGCCGGTCTTCGGGGATCTCCGCCCCGGGGGTGGCGGAGACGGCCCGACGCCAGGGGGCGCCGGACCGGGAGGTCGGGACCGAGGGCGGCCCCGACCCAGAGACGCTCCACGCCGTCCAGCAGCAGATCCTCCGCCCCACACATGCCACCGAGCCGACGGCCGGCGAGCGAGCAGTGCAGAGCGTCGAGCCGGCGATCCGCCGTTTCAACGGAACCAAGCGGACCGTCCGTGTCGGCCCGCTGCGGTTCACCGGCGACGAGCACGCCGGCCTCCAGGAGGCTGCCGCCGAGCACGGCTACAAGGGGGAATCCGGCTTCGCCGCCGACATCGTCCTCGCGTTCGTATCCGGTCGGTTCACGGCGAACCTGCCGCTGTCCGAGGACCGGCGCCGCACCCACATGTTTCGCGCCCAGGTGCTGCGCGAGCTCAACCGGATCGGCGTCAACGTCAACCAGATCGCCCGCGCGCTGAACAGCGACCTCACCCCACCCGACATCCGCCACCGACTCGACGAGCTCCATCGCCTGCTGGAGCTGATCGCCGAGGCCCTGCGCGAACCCGCCGAATCCAGGAAGGACCTGGCCGCGTGATCGCCGCCATCAAACCGGCCGGGTCCAACACCCGTGGCCTGCTCGCCTACCTCTACGGCCCCGGTCGCCACGACGAGCACGCCGACCCGCACATCGTCGGCGGCTTCGCGGTGCTCGGCATGCCCGACCCCGGCCGCGACCCCGATGCCACCCTCACCCAGCTCGCCCGCCACCTCGACGAGCCCGTCCATCTTCGGAACAGCGAGTTCGGCAAGAAGGTCACCGACCACGTCTGGCACTGCCCCGTCCGCACCGCCCCCGAGGACCGCCACCTCTCCGACACCGAGTGGGCCGACATTGCCCAGCGCATCGTCGAAGCCGCCGGCATCGCCCCGCCCGGAGACGACCTCGGCTGCCGGTGGATCGCCGTACGCCACGCGGACGACCACATCCACATCCTCGCCACCACCGTCCGCGAGGACGGCCGCCGCCCCAAACTCCACGACAGCGGCATCCGCGTCGGCGACGCCTGCCGCGAGATCGAGAAGGACTACGGTCTGCGTCGCCTGAAGAAGGGCGACCGCACTGGCACCCGCGCCCCCACCCAGTCCGAGATGCACAAGGCGCAGTGCCTCGGCTGGGAGCAGACGAGCCGCGAGTGGCTCCAGGACTGCATCCGCGCCGCCATCCCCCACGCGCGCACCGCCGAGGAGCTCCTCGGCTACCTCGAAGCTGACGGCATCGCGATCAGGGCCCGCCGCGGACCTTCCGGAGACCTCCTCGGCTACGCCGCAGGCCGTCCCGACGACCTCAACAAGGACGGCGAACAGATCTTCCACCCCGGCGGCAAGATCGCCCCCGACCTCACCCTCCCCAAGCTCAAGGCCCGCCTGGAAGCCAGCCAACCCGAGGAACACCCCACCGCCCGGCGCAACCGCCCGACCACCGCTTGGCACCAGGCCACCGAAGCCCTCGACAGCTTCCGTACCGACCTTGCCGACGACACGCACGCCCAGGCACACATCACCGCCCTCGGTGAACTCCTCGAAGCCACATCCCAGAAGGCGCCCATCCACCTCCGCGCCGAACTCCAGGCCGCATCCAAGGCATTTGCACGCGCCCAGCGCTCCCAGACCCGGGCAGAAGACCGCGCTGCCCACGCCATCCGGAACGCGGCCCGCGACATCGTCCACACCGCCACCGGCCCCGACGGCAGCGCCCTCGCCGCCCTCATCGCCGCCCTTCTGTGGGCCGGGATCCTCGCCAACCGCTGGCACGAGGCCAAGGGCCACGCCCACCAGGCCGACGCCGCCCGCCGAGCCCTCCACCACCTACAGGGAGCCGTCGACCAGGCCCTCACCCCCACGCTCGTCGTGCTCGAACAGCGTCAACCGAAGCAGGAAACCCGCCGCACTCTCGCCCATGACGTACGCGCCGCCATCCCCGACCAGGCCGACCGCATCCTCACCGACCCCAGCTGGCCAGCCCTCGCCACCCTCCTGGCCGACGCGGAGGCCCGAGGCCACCAACCCCACCAGCTCCTGAAGGAGGCCGCAGCCCAGCGCGAACTGGGCACAGCCCGCCAGCCGGCCCGCGTCCTGATCACCCGACTCCAGCACACCAGCCGCAACCCAAGCCCCAACCTTCGGGCCGAAGCCGCCCGCCTCCGCACCACGGCGTCGGTGACCGGCCAGCAGGCCACCGCCGCACAGCCGCCAGCAGTCCCCGGAGTCCGGCCCAACCGCCCGCGACGCTGACCCCCGAAATCTCCTCAGTGGCACCCGCGCTGTGCCCCAGCCGGACACGTCTGCCCCGGAGCACACCGCGGCTGTGCTCATATGGTCGGCCGCCACCGTGGCCGGTCACCGACGCCGAGGGGCACAGGCGGATCCGGACGCGATCGCCGTGGGAGGGCCGACGTATATAGCCGACGATCCCCGGTTAGCCAAACCGGGGATTCCCCAGACCATTTACATGCCCGGGCCCTGCGCCCAACCCCACCAAGCCGCACAGCACCGCACGGTGCTGTCGGCACACCCACACCACAAGGAGCACCACCCTGAAGTTCCACCCCACCGCTGCCATGTTCCCGCCGCTCAGCGACGAGGAGCTTCACGAGCTGACCGAGTCGGTCAGGACCCACGGCCTGCGTCACGCGATCGTCCTCGGCCCCGATGGGACCGTCCTCGATGGCCGCCACCGACTCGCTGTCTGCAAGGCTCTCGGAGTCGAACCCCGCTTCACCACCTACGAAGGCGATGATGCCGACGGATACGCCCTCTTCGTCAACATCCGCCAGCGAAAACTGACCACGGGACAGGCCGCGATGATCGGTACCAAGGCCCAAGCCGGCACCAAGACGAACGAGCACCTCTCCCCCGAGGAGGCGATGCGTTCCCTCAGTGAGACGACCGGTGTCCCCACGGGCCGACTGGAGCTCGCCGACATGGTCATGCGAAACGAGCCCGAGCTCGTTGAACCGGTCATCACGCGTACTGTCAGTCTGGACAAGGCCCACGAGATCGCCCTCACCAACAAGGCCCGGGCACAAGCCAGCCAGAAGCACCTGGCCCGCCTGCGCACCGAGGCACCTGACCTCGCAGACCTGGTCATCATGGGCGAACTCACCGCGCTTCAGGCATGGAACAAGCACCGGGATCGCATCAAGGAAGACGCACGGCAGCGCAGGGTCGCGACCTATCTCCTGTGCGATGTCGTGACGTCTCTGGCACAGACGCGGGGCACCAGAACCTTTGCCAAGTACGACCCCCAGTACCAGGCTCCGGGCCGCCCCGTCACCCGCGAGACCATCGCCCACGCGATGACCGCGCTGACCGAAATGGACGCTGTATGGCGGGAGCGTGACCTCCCCTGAGCCCTACCCGTGGGGCCCGGCAACGGAAGATCATTCGGCAGGTGGGACACGTCCGCCCCACACCTCACCAGGTCCTTCGAGATGCATGGCCGGCACCTCCGGAGTCGCATCCTCATCCCGTGACTCCATAGCCCATAGCCCATAGCCCGACTTGACCTCATGACGCCTCTGGGGGCCAGCGCCGAAACGCCTTGGCCCCCAGAGGCTTGCGCCTACCAGCGCGGCTCACCCTCGATGAGGCGGGCAACCTGCGGCCATGGAAATCGGAGCTCGCCGAACAGAGCCCGGTACGCGCTACGCCTCCGGTGTTCCGTCCGCCGAGATGCGGCGGAAGCCTAGGTACGGGAAGAGGGATTCCGGCAGGACGATCGAGCCGTCCTGCTGCTGGCACTGCTCGAGGAGCGCGGCCAGCGTGCGGCCGACGGGCAGGCCGGAACCGTTGAGGGTGGCGACAAGCTTGGGCTTGCCGTCCTCGCCTCGGGTCCGGATGTTCGCCCGGCGGGCCTGGAAGGTGCCGAAGTTGGAGACCGAGGAGATCTCCCGGTACGTGTTCTGGCTCGGGATCCAGACCTCGATGTCGTACGTGAGCTGGGCAGAGAAGCCCGTGTCGCCGGCGGGCAGCTTGATGACCCGGTAAGCGAGGCCAAGCTCCTTCAGGCACGCCTCGGCGTGACCGACCATCGTCTCCAGCTCGGCGTCCGCCGTCTCCGGGTCGACGATCTTGACCATCTCGACTTTGGCGAACTGGTGCTGGCGGATCAGACCGCGGGTGTCCCGGCCATACGAGCCGGCCTCAGAGCGGAAACACGGGGTGTGGGCGGTCATGGCCAGCGGCAGCTCAGCCGGCGGGATGATCTCGTCGGCGTAGAGGTTGGTCAGCGGTACCTCGGCTGTCGGGATGAGGAACAGCTCACGGTCGGCTACGCCGGTCTTGAACAGGTCCTCCTCGAACTTCGGCAACTGTCCGGTGCCGGTCATCGTCTTGCGGCTGACCAGGTACGGGACCGCGTGCTCGACGTACCCGTGCCGGCGGGTGTGGATGTCGAGGAACAGCGTCGCCAAGGCGCGCTCCAGGGCAGCGCCCGCCCCGCGGGAGACGACGAACCGGGGGCCCGACAGCTTCGTCGCCCGGGCGAAGTCGAGGATGCCGGTGCTCTCGCCGAGGTCGACGTGGTCCTTCGGTTCGAAGGGGAAGGCCGGCGGCGTGCCGACGCGCCGGACCTCGAGTGCGAACTCCTCGGAGTCGCCGTCCGGGGCCGCGTCGTCCGGCAGGTTCGGGATGGTCAGGAGCAGCTCGCGCAGCTCCTCCTGTACCTGCTCCTGCTCGGCGTCGATGTCCCGGATCTGGTCCTTCAGCTCGCGGGCACGCTCCTTCATCTTGGAGATATCGCCGCCCTGCTTGGCCGCCTGTTGAACCTCGCTCGCCACCCGCTTGGCCTCCGTCCGCAGCTCGTCGGCTGAGCGGATGTTCTGGTTGCGCCGGGACTGGAGGTCTTCCAGCCGGGACAGGTCCAGGGAATAACCGCGACGAGCGAGCCGGCGAACAGCTTCGGCACCCATTTCGATCAGGGCGCGGGCGTCATGCATGAGGGGATCCTTTTTATCCAGCGAGTGGGATGGGGATTCCAGAGCGACGGTAGCAACAGCGACCCCTCGCGGATCCGGAATATCGCCGTGTGATCTCTACGGCGCAGCGCTACTGGGCTCACGTACTGTCCAGATCCCGCCAGCCTCGACCAGGGTCGGGATGGTGCCCGCCTGGTGCTTCGTGACAGGGTCGACCCCATGCGGATTTTGGTGATGGGCGGCACCTGGTTCCTCGGCCGCGCGATTGTTGACGAAGCTCTGCGACGGGGCTGGGAGGTGACCACCTTCAACCGCGGCCGTTCCGGTGCGGTAGAGGGCGCCGACACGGTCCGCGGTGACCGTACCGACCCCGACGACGTGAAGCGGCTGGCCACTCACGGGCCGTGGGATGCCGTCATCGACACCTCCAGCAGCGAGTTCTCGCCTCGTGATGTACTCCTCGCCACCGAGGCCCTGCGCCCGGTTGCCGCCCGGTGGGTGCACGTCTCCACGGTGTCTGTTTACCAGGGCTGGCCCCACCACCCCCTCACTGACGATTCTCCGCTGCTGGAGTGCCCACCGGACGCTGACGAGTCGTTCGGTCACACCGGCCCCGACGGCAGCCCGACGAAGTACGGATTCCAGAAAGCTGGCGGAGAGGCCGCGGTGAGGACCGCGTTCGGGGACGACTCGGTGTTCGTACGGCCGGGGGTGATCCTGGGCCCCGGCGAGTACGTCGGCCGCCTCCCGTGGTGGCTCACCAGGGCCCATCGCGGCGGCCCGATCGTTGTCCCGGCGCCGGGCGAGCAGCGCATCCAGCCCGTCGACGTGCGCGACGTCGCCGTCTTCGCCGTCGATCAGGCCGCGGCCGGTACCCCCGGGCGGGCCTTCAACATCGCCCACCCCGAGGGCATCAGCTGGGCGGACTTCATCAGCGCATGCCTCGCGATCACGGGCGGCGTCGGCCATCCGGTGTGGACCGACGCTGCGACCCTCACGGCGCACGACGTCAAGCAGTGGACAGAGCTTCCGCTGTGGCGTACCCATGCCGGCGTGTGGTCCGTCGACGCCTCCCGTGCCGTAGCAGCCGGGCTCCGGTGCCGTCCGCTCGCGGACACCATCGCCGACACCTGGGCGTGGATGCAGGCGGACGGACGACCGGTCGAGCACCCGAGGTGGTCCGAACACGGAGTGGCCCCGGACAAGGAGGCCCGGATCCTCACTGCCCTCGGGCAAAGGTAGGAAGGGGCGGAGCGGGTCAGGAGTCGATGGCGAGCAGTCCTCGCCCAGTACCCAGCTGCCTCGGCGCTGAACGGCGGCCGAACTCCTCGATCCGCTCGCCCAGCGTGATCGCCGCGCCCGCCCCCCTGAAGGCGGGGGCGGTTAGCGCCCGCCTCAAGGTCCCCGTGCGCTCCAGCAGTCCCGCCACGCGTTGGTCCTCAGGAATCGCCCAGACCGTCTCCAGCGTCACCGTCGCCGCGTCCAGGTCGCCCCGCAGGAGCTGCGCGGCGGCGAGGTCGGCCGCGGCCTTCCCGCGCACCGACACCGACTGCCGGGCCGGCGGCCGGGACGAGACAAGGGCCAATGCCTGCTGTGCGGTGGTCTCGGCACCTACCCCGTCGCCGACGAGGAGGGCTGTCGTGCCGTTGGACATCAGCAGCCGCTCCTCGCTGAACGCGAACTCGCCGCCCACGCCGTCGTGCAGCTCGTCCCGCTCCCCTCGATCCTGCTGGGTCGATGCGACGAGCGCCCGTGTCGCCCGCTCGTGGTCTCCGAGGTGTCCGTGGGCGCGAGCCTCGATGGACAGCAGTCGACGACGCGCGGTGTCCCCCAATCCGGCGTAGGCCAGCGCCGTCCGGGCCTGCCGTACCGCCTCGGACGGCCGCCCCGTGAAGTAGGCGCAGATCGCCAAGGAGCCAGTCGCGTAGGCGCGCAGCGGATCGAACCGAGCCATCTCTCCGTACAGGGCTGCCGACCGGGCAAGGCGAGCCGAGTCGTCCAGGGAGCCGAGGTCGAATGCGGCGGTCGACAGCAGCGCGCACGCCTGCCCCGCCACGATCAGCAGGTCCTGTTGCTGGGCGGGCACCTGCGTCAGCCCCCGCTGGTGCTCCGCCTCCGTGCGAAGCACTCTGGCGCGCCGGAAGATGTCGAACGCGCTCACCGCCCCATACGAGCGGGCGAGGGCAAGAGCATCGTCGCGGAGCTGGTCGATGGTGGTGTCGGATACGGACTGCGCGGCGGCAGCACCGGCTTCATCTGCGGCGTCACGTGCGGTCATGGCGATGTCACTTTCGAGGTCGTACACAGCGGGAGCCCCCGACGTGGTCGGGGACGACGCAGGTGGAGGACCGAAAAGGGCTACGGTCTCCACCTCGAACAGGTGCTCAAGCACGCGGCATGTATCCGGTCCCGGCAGGGTTTTGATCCGGCCCGACGTCCACCGTCGGAACTGCGCCTCCGATACCGACAGGCCCGGTAAGCCGGCCTGCGATGCCGCCCGTGCGAAGGCGGTGGCGAAGTCCCGGTACCGCCAGCGTCGTTGCTGGACTAACACCCGCAGCAGCGTGGCCGGATCTTGCATCGGTCGCTCCCTCAAAGTCAGGAGACGGACCACATCGCCCCGTCCCTATGCGTTGCCTACCGGCCAACAGGCTTGATCTGCAATGGAATCCGCGCACATGACATGCCGATGCCACCTCCATGACACCCCACACACCCAAGTCGGCACCAGATGACACTGGCCGCGTCATGGCCGTGACACCCGCACCGGAGCGACTCTTACGCCACCCCAAAGAGACCAGCGAAGGGAACGGACCGTGAGCAGCCCCCGGCTTCCCCGCCGAACCCCCGGCGCGACCAACCCGCAGTACGAGGCAGCCGTAGCCCCGTACGCGGAGTCGGACGCGGCCCCGTCGTTGGAGAGGCGCCGCTTGCCGCAGGCGGCGGAGGCATTCCGGACCGAGCACGGTGATCCCGCCACCTGGAGCTCCGCCCAGTTCGACGCCTTCCTCGGTCTCGGGGGTGCCCAGTGATCACGGCCAACGACGCGAATCTCTGGGTGGCGGACGACCGTGGCCACCAGCTCCTCGGCCGAGAGGTCGTCCAGCCCTCCAGCGGACGACGCGGAACCGTCGCCACCGTCCTGATCTACACCTCGAAGACCACCGACAAGGTGGTCAAGCGGGTCGCGCACATGCGTCCGATGGACGACTCGGGCCGCGAGTGGACGGCGGATCCCGGATCGCTCCAGCCCCTGCTCCCGAGCGCCTCGAACGTGGCGGCGGACACTCGGTGACCACCGTCCAGTCGGCACGGGGCAACGGCACCCGGAGCTGAACAGACTTCCCGCCCGTTGCCGGTCAACCAGACGACCACGCGTGGGAAACGGCGCCCCTGGGCGCCGAGCAACAAACCGGTCGGAGTGCAGTCGGCTCTCCGACCGGCGGCCAGCAGAGCGGATCAGAGCTGCCCAACCCGGGCAGTCACCCTTCCATCAAGGAGATCGGCATGCCGAAACCCAGGAAAGAGAAGCAGAACCACCTGATCTACGCGGACGTCGTGGACTCCAAGTCCAAGGCGGGTGTGTGGATGGGCGAGCGCGCCTCCTTCCGCGAGAAGCAGGGTCGCATCCTCGACGCGCTCAAGGAGCGCACCGACTGGGTCGAGCTGAACGACGCGATCATGGTCATCAGCACCGAGCCCGCCGGCCTCACGGTCATCGTGCCCAACCCGACGCTGCCCGGCGTCATCGTCCTCTCCGACGGCGGCAGCCCCGCGGCCTCGGCCCAGCTCCAGGCCGGCGCCGAGGAGCAGGTCCGCGCCGTGATGGCCGAGCTGGGCATCGCCGAAGAGGAAACGGCGGCCTGACCCAGTGGCCGCTCCCCTGCAGCTGTGGGGGAAGTACTTCCAGTACGACCGGGCCGGGGAGGCTGTACTCCTCGACCCGGTCACCCTGGAAAGTGTGCTTCTCGACTCCGGCGAGGTCGCTGACCTCGCCGGAGTCTCCCCGACCGCGACCCACGAAGCCCTCGCCGGGCTCGGCTTCACCCAGGACGGCCCCGCCACCGACCGCCGTGAAGCACTCCACAACCGCCTCAACGCCCTCGGTTTCGACCCGACACCGCAACGGATCAGCGGGCTGCGGGTGGTCCTCACCGACCGCTGCAACATGGCCTGTACGTACTGCTTCGTCGACACCAACAGCGGCAAGCCGGACATGACCGAGGAGGAGCTCGCCACCGGCCTGGAGTTCCTGTTCGAGCAGAACGCCGGCCAGGAAGAAGTGTCGATCCAGTGGTTCGGAGGCGAGCCGACCATCCGCTTCGACCTCATGAAGTACGGCGACGAACTCGCCGACACCCTCGCCGCCCGCCACGGCGTCGCACGTGTCCGCCGCACAGTCGTCACCAACGGCGCCCGCCTCACGGACGAAGCCCTCGACCACTTCGTGCAGCGCGAGTACGGCGTCGGCATCTCCATCGACGGCCCGCCCGGAATCAACTCCGCCAACCGGCTCCTCCTGGGCGGCCAGCCCGCCGACGACCGGATCCGCCGCAACGTCGGCCGCCTGGTCGCGGCCAAGGGCCTGCACGTCGGATGCAACCTCACCCCCACGGCATCGAACATCGGGCGTCTGGCCGAGACCGTGCGGTGGATCATCGACGACCTCGGCCTGAAGTTCATCTACGTCAACACCCCCATCCCCACGGGGGGTGAGTGGCGAGTCAACGGCGCCGATCTGGCCCGCGAGCTGTACGAGGCCCGCCTGACCGCGCTCGGCAGGGGCGGGATGCTCTTCTCCGTCCTCGACCGCGCGTTTCAGGCTCTCGACACCCGCCGGCCGATGCTGTTCGACCACATGCAGGGCGACCGCAGCCTGAACGCCGCCCTGCTGCCCGGCAACCGGGTCAGCGTGTGCGACATCAACTTCACCGAGCCCTTGTTCCTCCACACCGTCGACGAGCTCCGCCAGAACCCCGGCCTGCTGGCCGCTGCGGCCAAGAAAGTCGCCCCGATCCCCGCCTGCGGCAACTGCCCGGCCCTGGCCATCTGCGGCGGACCGTCCCGAAACGAGCAGGCCCTCATCGGCGGCGACACCCCGGACCCGCAGATGTGCGCCTTCTACACCAGCACCGTGGCCATCGCGGTCTGGGACAACACGGGGGTGCAATGAGCACGCCCGCCCGCACAGCGCTGGTCTCGACGGCCGGCCACTGCAAGGTCGCCTGCGGTTTCTGCTTCCGCGCCGACCGCGCCCACGGCTTCCTCAGCATCGACACCTACACCCGGGCCCTGTCCCGGCTGAAGGAGACCGGGGTGGAGGGCGTCTGCCTGACCGGAGGCGAGCCGACCCATCACCCCCAGCTCCGGCAGCTCGTCCGCTTGGCCCACCAGTTCGGCATGGCGGTGTCCATGGTGACCTCGGCCCGCACCGAGGCCGAGGTCACCGCCCTCGCGGAGGTCGAGCACCTTCTGACCAACGTCACCGTCTCGGCCGATTCCGAGGGCGCGATGGCCCTTGGTCGGACGACCCGGACCGTGGCCTCCGCCGTTGCGACGCTGCTGGCCGTAGACGTTGCCGCGAAGGTCCTCCACTTGACCTATTTGGACGTGGCGGAGGAGGAGGCAGCGCAGATCGCCGGCCTCGTCGCCGGGACAGGCATTGAGGTCCAGCTCAGCCCCGTACTCCTGAACGAGCAGGGCTTGATCAGGGCCGGCGGATCGCTCCAGGACTCTGTGAAGCTCAGAGAGGCTGACACGGCGACCCTTGCCGGGCGCTTCCGTCTGTCCAACGCGTACCGGTCCTACCTCGATGATCTGCGTCGGATGCAGCTGTCCGACGACGAGGGCCATCCCTGCCGGTCAGCGACCCTCTACATGTCCGCCGAAGGCGAGATACGACGTTGCCCCTACGGCGTGGACGGGGTCAGCGTCCAGGCCCCGCGTGCCGAGATCAGGGGCTTCCTCGAAGCGCCGTCGAAGGACCGTGTCGGACCCGACTGCGCCGCCATCTGCCGCCCCGCGTCGCACGCCTGCGCGGCGGCCTGAGACCAGGGAGCCATCGTGCACGCACCGGTCTCTGTCACCGACCCGCACAACTTCACCGCCTGCTGGAGGCAGCCGCCGAACTTTCGCCTGCACGTCCCGTTCGACTACCTCTTCATACCCGCCATCGACATACTCGACCACATCCGCCAGGACGAAGAGGTGCGATTCACCATCCTCGGCGAGGAGGACTGGCAGGTCCGCATGGACCGCACTGCCGCCTTCCGGACGGCCCCGGTCGAGGAGATCAGCACCTGGCCCTTCCGCCTGGTGCACTTCAACCTCTCCCGGTTCTACGGCGAACTCCTGGACGGCTTCCAGGACGAGGTCGTGATCCCCTGGCGCACGTACCTCGCCTCCCAGGGATTCACCTGGCAGCGGTGCGCGCCTATCCTCTTCCTGTCCTCTCAGGGGGCCACGTCGACGTACCACAACGACAACTCGCACGGCCTCGTCTGGCAGGTCCACGGCACCAAGACCTTCCACAGCTACCACAACCCCGACAAGCACCTGTCGGCCGAAGCCGCCGTCCTCGGTGAGACCACAGCCGAGGAACCGCCGGCCCACGACGAGACGGACCGGCAGTCCGTGACCATGCACCCCGGTGACCAGCTGTGGAGCCACGCCCTGACCCCGCACTGGGTCACCACGGAGTCTCCGCTCGCCCTCAGCGTCACGTTGTCCCACGGCGGCCTGTGCCACCAGGGTCGCTACGCCGACCGCGAGCTCGCCCTCCGGTCCCACTGGGACAAGAACCCGGCCGAAGCATGGGCCCTCGACCTGGGCCACACCCGCTACTGATCACCCCGTGCTCTGTCTCCTGTCTCTTATACACATCTGACGCG
>NZ_JBSGTX010000038.1:0-9611 GCF_053607625.1 Streptomyces sp. NPDC055103 | reverse complement strand
ATACTCAACACCCGGTGCTGCTGCCCCCCCCCCCCTGGGGGGGGGGGGGGGCAGCAGCACGTACGCACTCAATCAGGGAGTCAGGCGGTTCGGGCCGCGGAAGAGGAAGGCCGCCTCGCGGATGGAGTCCAGACCGAGCATGACCATGAGGATCCGTCCGAGGCCGGCGCCGAGGCCGCCGTGGGGCGGGCAGCCGAACCGGAAGATGTTCAGGTAGTCCTGCATCGGCTCGGTGTTCATGCCCTTCTCCTCCGCCTGCTTCAGCAGGACGTCGGAGCGGTGCTCGCGCTGGGCGCCGGTGGTGACCTCCAGGCCCTTCCACAGCAGGTCGAAGCTGAGCGTCAGGTCCGACCGGTCCGCCGGGCGCATGTGGTAGAAGGGCCGGATGCTCGCCGGGTAGTGCGTGATGAACGCGAACTCGTGCCCGGTCTGCTCCTTCATGTGCGCGGCGATCCGACGCTCACCGTCCGGGTCCAGGTCCTCCTTCACCCCTTCCGGGTCCCAGCCGCCAGCCCGCAGGACCTCCTGAGCCTCGGCCATCGTGATCCGCGGGAACGGCGTCTCCGGCACCGCCACCTCAACCCCGAAGACCTCCCGGATCCGCTCCCCGTGGATCTCGGCGACCTTAGCGATGGCGTGCGCCAGCATCCGCTCCTCGAAGACCATCACGTCCTCGACGTCGTCGATCCACGACAGCTCCACGTCCACGCCGGTGAATTCGGTCGCGTGCCGCGAGGTGTACGACGGCTCGGCCCGGAAGACCGGCCCGATCTCGAAGACCCGGTCGATGCCGGCCGCCACCGCCATCTGCTTGTAGAACTGCGGCGACTGGGCCAGATAGGCCGACCGGTCGAAGTACCCGAGCTTGAACACCTCCGCCCCGGACTCCGAGGCGGTCCCCATCAGCTTCGGGGTGTGCATCTCCGTGCAGCCGTGCTCCATGGCGTACTCGCGCAGTCCCTCTTCCAAGGTCGTCTGCACGGTGAACACGAGCTGCGCGGTCTCGCGCTTGCGGACGTCGAGGAACCGCCAGTCGAGCCGGTGCTCGGGTCCGGTCTGCTCGTCGATCGGCAGCGGCGTCTCCGCCAGGTTCAGCACCTCGACCGACTCGGGGACAAGCTCCAGACCGCCGAGCTTGACCTGGGCCGCGTCCACGACGCGCCCGGTGATCCGTACGGCGGACTCCGGGGTGAGGGACTCGAGCAGCTCCTCCAGCGGGCCGCCGTCGCGCTTGTGGGTCACCTGGACCATGCCGGAGTGGTCGCGCAGAATCACGAACTGCATCTTGCGCTGCAGCCGGAGTGCGTTCACCCAGCCGGAGACAGAGACGGTCTGGTCGATGTGGCCACGTAGGTCAGAGGTCAGAACGCGGCTCGCAGTGTGGATCATCGCAGCCCTCCAGGGGCGTCGTCATGATCCCTTGGGAGCGTGGGCGAGAAGGGTACTCGCGGTGCCACCACGCCTTTGCCGCCGCCAGACAGCGGCGGCCTCATTCAGCCCGATGACGGCGGCAAACCGGCGGGGCATTGGGCCATAGGGCCGTTCCTCCCCGCGCTCAGGAGGGTCTTCACCTCGGGCGCGAGTCCGCCTTCCCAGCTACCGGCGGCTCTCTCTGCTCGCGTGATCCTTGGCTACTCGTCTCCATCTACGCGTTGCCCACCACGATAGGGAGCGTGAAGGCCCCCTGCAACGCAATCACCGTGACGGCGAAGACTTGGCCGAATGACGATCATCGACAGAGCTGCGCACACGCCGCTGTCCCCGGCATGTCGGCGACGGCTGAACTCGAGTCCTGGATCACCTTCCATACCGACCTGTCGGACAGTCACCGACAGGGCCGGGCGGACGCCGGGTCACGCGGCGAGGAGTACGCGCTTGCGCAGGAGGTCCAGAACCAAGATTCAGCCGCCGGCATGGCCAGCCCGATGGTGGAGACGCTCGAGCAGCAGAATGCGGGAACATCACCATTCTGGTTGTAGGCGCTCGGTGGGACCGGTACGACGGTCACCATGCACCGATGGTCGCCGCTCAACGATCGACAGCTGGCCTTGCTCACTCGCATTGGAGGGGGAACGGATCCCGTCACCTCGGCAAGCCCGGAACTCGCCCACACCGCGCGTGCCCTCAAAGGCCGGGGCCTCATCACCATGCCCAAGCACGGTGGGAAGTGGCGAGCGGAGATCACCGATGACGGCCGCTTCTACCTGGAACACGGACACCACCCCGACCGGCCCGAGCCAGCCCCGCGCAAGCAACGACCAGTAGCCGTCGAGCCGAAGCCAGAGGTTGCGCCCTCTCCCCGTCAGCGGGCGACACCCCCGCCCGAGGCGAAGCCAGCGCCAGCGCGCCCCGCGAAACCGCCACGGCAGTCGCCGGTGGAAATCGGCACTGCTTTGATCGCGGAGGTGCAGAAGGCCGGCCGGTTCCTCCGTATCCCGGATCCGAACGCCGAGGAGCGGGCCCGCTATCGCCGAGCGTTCGACGCCGCGCGGCAGTGCGTGCCGAAGGGCTACCACCTGAAATACAGCGGTCGGGCGAAGGGAGACTTCTACCTCGGCCTGCTGCGGGTGACGGGCGAGGACGACACCGAGTGGAACCGAATCCGCCTGGCGCACAGCCGTGTGATCACCGACGTCGAGGAAGTGATCGCAGCGCTCACCGCGGATCACAGCGCCTTCGAGATCTCGGACGAGGTCCTCCCACGGGTGCTTTCTCTCCTTCGGCTCCTCGCCGAGCAGGCCCTCGCGCGGCACGGCGACATCGCGGTGTCGAAGAAGCGTAGGCAGGTGCGGCCGCTGCTCACAGTCCACGGCAGGACGTACGAGATCAGCTTCAAGGAACGGCAGAAGCAGGTCCGGTACGTGCCCACGCAGCCGGGCCGGCGGACGTACGAATGGCAGCGGGTCACCCCGGCCCACCGGCTCGAACCGTCCGGCGAGCTGGAGCTGCAGGTGGCCCAGCAATCGGGGTACAGCTACGGCTACCGCTACGGCTGGACGAAGGAATGGTCCGACACCGCCAAGAAGCCGTTGGAGGACCAGATCGACGCCGTCCTCCGAGCGCTGAAGGCCCGCGCGGAGGAAGAGGAGCAGGCCCGGCTGGCGCGGGAGGCGGAACAACAGCGTCAGCGTGAGGAGCGGGAGCGGCAGGAGGAGGAACGCCGCCTGCGAGAAGTCCAGGAAGAAGAGGAGCACCGCCGGCGGAAGGCGGAGAAGAAGGAGCGCACGCGGCGAGAATGGGAAGCGGCGGTCAGTGTCGCGACGATCAAGGCAGTGGATGCCGTACGGGTCGACCGGTTCGGCACCGCCCTGGCGCAGTGGCGGACCGCAGGGGAGATGCGGGCCTTCTGCGCCGCGCTCGACGAGGCCGCCTCCACCTCGAACGACGCCCACGAAGCCGAGCGGCTTCGCGAGTGGTCAGCGTGGGGGAAGGCGGAGGCTGACCGGCTCGACCCGACCGTGGCCAGCAGGAGCCTGACCGGCCACAGCCTCCACGCGGAACCCACGGACGACCAGCTAAGGCCCTTCCTCGGCGGCTGGCACCCGCAGCGGCCGGAGAAGGAGAAGCCCCCGAAGCAGGAAGAGCCCAAGGCGGAGGCCGAACCGCCCAAGCCGGAGCCAGAGCGGTGGCGCGGATTCACCGACGAACGTCTGGACCAAGGCTGGAGATATGGACCCCAAGGTCGCGCTCAATGGTGGAGGCGATGACGCCGTGCCCACGGTCACGTAGGGCCTTCACCGACTTCTCCACGAGCTTCCCGAGCCGGACAACCTCCTCGCGCAGGGCGACCAGCTCGTCGTAACGCTCGGCCTTGTCCTGACCACACCACTCCCGGACGGTCCGCAGGACGGCCGCTTCCGCGTCCAGCTTGCGGTCGTCCCGGCGGCTGTAGGAGTACCAGGAGGACTGCGTGCACTCCTGATCGATGGCCTGCTGCCTCCGGTCCACCTCCGGAAGGATGTCGTCGGCAAGACGGCCGGCCACCATGCGTGCGATGCGCTCAGTGACCGGCCACCCCGCCAGGCACAGGCCGTCACGGTTCTCGTAGACCATCGGGTCGCCTCGCAGCTCCGCGGGATCCATTCCGACAAGGGGAGCGCTGCCGTCGAGACGGCCCATCTCCAGGATCCCTGCGTCCGCGACACTGCGCCGCAGCCGCAGCTTGCTCTTCGGGCGGACGAACCCGAGGATCAACCGTGCAGCCTCGAAGTCGGCACTCCCCCGCACGTGCCGCGACGCCTCGGCCAGAGCGAGCTCGCTCGCGTCGTCCGCACGAAACGCCTCGACCTCCTCCCAGCGCGCCACAAGGGAAGTCGTGTCGACCCACTCCTGCAGTCCGGCGTCGTCACCGTCGAGAAACCGCACGTGGAGCCAGTCAGCCCGGCCACGACCGCCTACCCGTACGACCTCGACCCGACGAACCGGGCCGCCCAGCTCCTTCGGCCTCGCTCGGTAGGCCCAGTGCTCACCCATCTCCATGGGTCCATTGAGCCAGGTCTGTTGATCCAGCTGCCCGGCGATTGCCAAAACCAGCAGATGGAACTGAGCGCCACGGAGGTTCCTTCAGGGGCGATGGGTCCAATACCTGTGCCATCTGTAGTCGAGCGACGCGTTGAGTCTTCCTGGCGGGTACTCAGCGTCCACGCGTCCCGGTCGAGGCTGGCCACGGCCGTTCCCTCTACTCGTACGTCTTCTTCCACCGCTCCCGATGCCGGCGGTCCCCCTGCCCCAAGCCGTTTACCGCATCGAGTGACACCAGCGAGGCGCCGTTGTTCCACAGCCCGAGGTGATCACGGTGGACGGCGAGGATGTCGTTCTCCGTGGCGAACTTCTCAGCCGGCCCGCTGAAGTACGTCGTGGCCACGAAGATCGCCACGTCGACCTTGAAGTGCACCTTCGCGCCGAGCAAGTCACGGATCTCCCGGCTGGGGATCTTGCTCTTGGGCGTGTACCGCTTGCACTGGATCACCATGCTCCGCCCATCGGGGAGGCACCCCAGCACGTCAGCCCCGTTGTCGTGCGAGCCACCGACCCGCCGCACGTCTGTGCACCCGTCTCGTCGGCACAGGTCCACGACAAAGTCCTCGAACTCCGTCCCCGTCATCGCGTCGACCTCGGCCAGCGTCCGGTGTCCGGCCTTCACGGCCTCGTCATGCCGCCACTGCCGATCACCGCCCCGGATGAACCGATCGGTGCGCCACAACCACCACCCACAGCCGGCGACGCCACCGAGAATGAGCGCACCGACGAGGTAGGGCCACATCACGCTCCAGAAGGCCACCAGCACGACGATGCTCAGGCCCCCAGCGAGGGCTCCGATCTTGAGCCGCTGCTGGCGACGCTTGCGCGCAGCCGATACCCGCCGCCTCCGTGCCGCTGCCATGGCCCTCCCTGTAGTCCGGCACAGCAGGATCAAGGAGGAGGCACCGAACCGTAAGGGCGCCGATCAGCCAATGGCTGGCGGAAGACGTTTTGGCTATCTGTCTACCCGTGAGGGTCGGCCCATTCGTTCACCGGGGACGCTGATGCTTCCTGCGTCTCCAGGCGGCCGTATCACTGCAGACGTCCATGCGAAGCGAGTTGGGCAGCTGGGCGACAAGGACGCCCGACGCTGGCGCATCGCCCCTCGAAGTCTGCTGGCAGCCAGCCTCGCCCAAGTAGACGAGGGTGAGCTGGGAACGCCGTAGCCGCAGCCACGGCGAAGATAAGTGACGCCCAAGGCGTATGGACGCGGATCGTGGAGTGCTGGCCGCGGGTGTTGACGAAGCTCGTCTGGAACGAATCCGGGGCCACGAGATCGATCGTGCTGAGTGCTCTCCAGTCGAGGTCGAGCTCACACACCGGATGGGCGAAGAACAGCCTCCTCAGGGTGATGGTCACCTCTCCTGCGCCGTCCAGCACCCACCGCGGTTGTGCATCGCGCTCCGCTTGGCGACGCCGAGCGGAGTTGCCGAGCGCGGAGCCCACCAAACTACCGACGACGAAAGCCGGCTTACCGACCGCGACCACGTTGCTGTGCTGATATCTCCCGTTTCCCAGGGCTCGCCAGGTCGAACGCTGCCCGGGCCCGACGGCGAGGGCACGGTCTCCGTGCGCAAGCCGTGCGGTCGTAGCGACCAGCGGGCGGCTGGCCAGCCGCCCTTCAAGGAGGTCGGCGAGGATGTCGCACGAGTGCCACAGATACTCGTCTAACCGCGACCAGGATGGCCGTTGTGCGTTCTGCGGCGGCGGCGCGAAGGGGTTGACCACTGTCACTCCGGCAGGTCTGTCAGAGGTCCATCGATTACGTAGCGCGATCAAGCCTATCCAGTCAGCCCAGAGAGCAGGGCTTCGTTCGCATAATCGCCGATGCTGTTACCTGGAACGGCTGAGGCGGCCATATGGCGAGGGGCGGCTCCAGCAGGAGCCATCACCATGCGGATGAAGGGTGAGAAGCGCAACCTGATGGCATGAGCGGAAACAAGCCCATGGGCCCGCCTCCAGGACCGCAGCAGGGTCGATCGCTTCCTTCGGCTGCGGCTCCCTCACCTCGCAGGAAGGCCCTCAGCCATGCCGCAGCGGCACTGGGCGGGCTACTGGTCGGTGTGCTCATCGGCGTGGTGGGATCGAGAGGCGGCACCGCAGACACCCCTTCCGTTACACAGACCGTGACTGCCACGCCTCGGACGGCCCAGACGCCCGAGACCGCCGCGGATTCGCAGGCTGCCACCGGCGCGCCGAAGAAGAACACCACGCCCACCGCGGAGATCCCTGGTGACGGCGTCTTCCTCGTGGGCAAGGACATCCAGCCGGGCACATACCGCAGCGATGGCAAGGACAACGCCCTCTGCTACTGGGCACGGCTGAGCGACACCACCGGCGAACTGGGCGACATCATCGCCAGCGGAAACGCCGAAGGGCAGGCCATCATCAAGATCGATACGAGCGACAAGGCGTTCCAGACCTCCGACTGCAAGTCCTGGCAGAAGATCGGCTAGAGCGGACGTTCCTGCTGGGCAACCGCGATAGGAGGCGGAAAGACTGTCGCCGATCAGCGACGCAGCGGCCGTATCTGGTCTCACTTCTGGTCTCATTCACCCCCGTCCGACCCTGTCCGGACAAGGCCACCGTGAACACTCCGCCGCAGGTCAGGACACCCACGGCCCCCGCCGGACCCCCGTACGAACATTTGGAAAGCGTGTTGGGGGCAACCCCTCACGAGTTCGAATCTCGTATCCTCCGCAGCCGCCTGAACAGGCGAAACGAAGAACCCGGACCGCTTTGGCGGCCGGGTTCTTCGGCATGTCCGGGTCTCAGTTCCAGTCTCGTTTGTCTCAGGCATTCACGACATCTCGTACGGCGTGCCAGGATCGCCCGCACTCCACCCCCATCGACAGCCCGCCCTCTGCGGGTGAACTCCCCACCGAGTGGCGACGGTGGACCCATCGAATGCGCGATTCTTGGCTCCGCTCGGGGCCGCTCCGGTCCCCGCCGTGTCTCCCGGCCTCGCGAGGTGTTCCCCATGACGTCCCGATCCACACTGACGGCCTGGCTGGCCGGACTCGACGCCCCGCGGCTGGCGCGTGTACTCGGGATACGGAAGGACGCCGTGGCGCCACCGGAGCCACGTTCCATGGAGGAGTTGGCGGAACGCCTTCTGCGGCCCGGCTCGGTCGCGCTCGTGCTGCCGCAGCTGGCCCTGCCGTACCTCCAGGTGGCCGAGGCCCTGGCCGCCTTGGGAACCCCCTTGTCGCGCGGCGCCCTGGCGAGGGCGCTGGGAGCGACGGCGCCCACCGTCGCTCGGGCGCTGGACGGCGTGCTGGTGGCTCTGGCCGATCACGCCCTGGTCTGGCCGGACGGCGACGGGAGCCTCCACATGGCCGACCCCTTGCGGCAGGCGTGGGACGCGCCTCTGGGGCTGGACGCTCCATTGGACGAGCTGCTGGAGGGTGTGACCTCCGAGGAGCTGCGCGGCATGCTCGTGGCACTGGGCATCAAGCCGCCCGGCACGCGGCAACAGCGCACGACCGCCGTCCTGGAACACCATGGCGATCAGCAACGCGTCGCCGCGGTGATCGCCAAGGCTCCTTCGGCCACCCGCCGACTGCTTGAGCACCGGGCGAAGTCCGCACCGCGACACACGGAGTTCGTCGTGTTCGGAGCCCCCGGGACCGACTCGCCGGGCGAGCGATGGGCCCTGGACCGGGGGCTCCTGGTCCGGAACCGCCATGGGTACGGGCAGGCCCGTATGCCCGCCGAGGTGACACTCGCACTGCGCGGGCCGGGCTGGTCGGCCCCGTTCGAGCCCTTCCCGCCCGTCGCGGAGCCGGTGTCCGTCACCGCCGTGGAGGTGGACCGGGAGGCGATGGCGGCGGCTGCGGCGTTCGCGGCACAGGCCGCCTCGGTCCTGTCCACCTCCTCGTCCACTCCGCCGGCCAAGCTCAAGTCAGGTGGGATCGGCGCACGTGAACTGGCCAGAATCGCCAAGGCGGCGCAGGCCGACGGCGTTGTCGTACGCATCACCCTGGAGACGGCGTACTCGGCGGGGTTGCTGGCGGTCGACGGGGACCGCGTCGCACCCACCGAGGAATACGACACCTGGACGGCGCGGGAACCCGCGGAACGGTTCGCGGAGCTGCTTCAGGCATGGTGGAGCTTGGGACTCACCCCTTCCCAGGCCCGCGACGAGGACGACAAGACGCTGCCGGCGGTGGTCGGGGCGCCTCCCTGCGACGGCTGCCTGCAGGCGCGACACGGGCTGCTCGCCGCGGCGGCGATGCTCCCGGAAGGGCAGGGCGTGAAGGTCGCCGCAGACCTGGTCCCGCTGGTGACATGGCACCGTCCGATCGCCCACCCGTCCGCCCCTGACGAGACACCGTTCGCAGCCGCGATCCACGAGGCCGAGTTGCTCGGCGTCATCGCCCGAGGCGCCCTCTCCCCCCTCGGTGCCGCTCTGCTGGCCGATGACGCGGAAGGGCTGACCACCGCCTGCCGGCGGTTGCTGCCCGAGGCCACCGGAACGGCCCGGTTCGGCGGCGACCTCACGGCCGTCATCGCCGGCATGCCGTCCGTACGTGTCGCCGAACTCCTGGATTCGACCGCCGACCGGGAGATCAGCGGCACGGCTTCCGTGTGGCGGTTCAGCGCGGACAGCGTCCGCCTGGCCCTGGACGCCGGCCGCACAGCGGACGAGATCTCGGCCGAGCTGACCGCCATCGCCGGCGGGGCCCTGCCCCAGCCCCTGTCCTATCTCATCGCCGACACCGCTCGCCGGCACGGCCACGTGCGCATCGCCCCCGCCGCCTGCGTCGTCCACGGCGAGGAACCGGCCCTCCTGGCCGAACTCGCCGCCCACCGGAGGCTTGCCGCGCTCGGGTTGCGGCAACTCGCCCCGACCGTGCTCGTCAGCGGCAGCCCGCCCGACCAGACCCTCGCCGCGCTACGGGCCCAGGGCTATGCCCCCGTCGCCGAGGCCGCTGACGGAACCGTACGCATCGAGAAGATCGCACCCCAAAGGGCCGCCGCCATTCCGGCCCCACGGAAGACGAGGGGGCGGACAGGCCCCGAACGCACGGCGCACCGAGCGGCGGGGGCGGCGGGCGGCCCCGGGCGGAAGGGGCCCGCCGCCCCGC